>JADGPS010000017.1 GCA_017882285.1 Paludibacter sp.
CATAGTAGATGACCTTTTAAAAGACAAACGCCCTCGAAAATATGAAATTCGAGATATATTTGATGGCATCTTCTATTTGCTTAAAACGGGCTGTCAATGGCGTGTGCTTCCACTCTGTTTTCCACCTTGGGAAACAGTTTATTACTATTTCACTGTTTGGAAACATAAAGGAACCAACAAAAAATTAACAACCTACACACTACGCCTATCAGGGCATTATACTTATTTGCCAATATTTTACTTCTAACCGTTATCAGGGTTTTCAACCGCTGGCAGCGGTTTTTTTTACTCGTTTGACGGAGTCGGAACTCTATCATCCCAGTCTCTTTCGGGATGTTGGAACTCCGATTCCGACAAATCAGAGAGCAGCTAGACGGAGTCGGAACTCCGTCATCCCAGTCTCTTCCGGGATGTTGGAACTCCGATTCCGACAAATCAGAGAACAGCCTGACGGAGTCGGAACTCCGATATCCTGGTTACCTCCGTCAATCTACTCTTCGTCGGAGTCGGAACTCCGACGTCCCGAATCCTGAGAACATTTATAGCATACAATATTAAAAAAAGTCTTATCTTTGCACATAGAGCGAGAAGATTAAACTTTCATATAAGATAAAAATGGAAATCCAAACACTTTACCAGCTTAAATCGAAATTTGTTGCCCGTGAAGTAGGTAATGAATTAATTTTAGTTCCACTTACCGGCAATGTGGCACAAATGAATGAACTGTTTACCCTGAATGAAACAGCCAAATTTATCTGGGAAAATAGTACTGAAGAAACCACAATTGAAGACATGGAGAACGCGATAACCGAAACATTCACTATCGACCGCGAAACCGCAATGAAAGACATCGAAAACTTTCTGAAACAACTGGAAAAGTTTCTAATAAAAAAGTGAAATTCAATCGATGGTAAATCAACAAAACTCAATCAACCTCGTTATTGCCGGATTTCTGATGCGTCTTTTTTCAGACTCAGTGATTGAACTGGAAGAAGGTTATCTGCCTTTTGTCGATCAAAGAGAAGACCGTGATGCAGAAGTAACGATGCAATGTTTTGGGGGCATTCCTTCCTCGCCGTTTCAACCGGACGAGCTGGTTTTCGAGGCTAAAAATGAACAGCAACGCTTCTACTCCATTTATAGAACCGGAAGAAATTTGGGATTTGTTATTTACAATCAGGAAAACATAGATGTAATACAACAGATTGCTATGCTGGACGAGACTTTTTCGCATTGGAAAGTATATTCCGAAGCCACAGACACCAAAATTTCACCGCTTAAATACCCCTTGGGACCTATTGTCATGCACTACCTGACTCTAAAGACGAATGCAGTGATGATGCATGCCTCGTGTGCTTTCGATGGCAAAAATGCCAGGATTTTCACCGGGTTTTCGGGTGCCGGCAAAAGCACCATGTCGAAACTGTGGTCGGCAGCCGGAAATGGGATTGTCAACGACGACCGGCTTATTATCCGAAAACGTGAGAACGGCTATTCCGTTTACAATACACCGATGTATTACGCCGATATTCCCAAAGTGGCACCGCTGAGCGCGCTGTATATCATCAGTCATTCGCCTGAAAACAAGATGAATAAGCTGACCGGCGCTATGGCAATTACGAAAGTGATGGCATTTTGCATTCAAAACAATTTTGAGAAACAATTTATACAGTCTCGTTTGAATTTTTTCAGTGAACTCTGTACGCAGATTCCCGTTTATGAGTTAGGATTTGTTCCAGATAATAATGTCGTTAATTTTATTTTAACCAATGAAAAAGGAGGAAATACATAGCCAGTTGTACGGTATTGCCGAATCCTTGTTGGACGAAAATCACACCGTGAGTTTTCGTATGCAGGGAAACAGTATGTATCCGACTTTACAGGACGGTGATTTGGGGCGTGTTGAAAAATGCAGTCCCGATGAGTTGAAAATTGGCGATATTGTGGTGTTTAAAATGCATGATAAACTGATTGCTCACAGGTTGGTTGACATTTTTCATCAAAATGATGTTAGAATGTATATGGCTAAAGGAGATAAAAACTACCAGAAAGATGCACCCTTTACATGCGAGGATTTGTTTGGAAAAATCACTTCATTTGAACGTAAAAATCGTTTCAAAAAATTAGAGAGTCCTGTCAGGAAATTTCAACGATTTACTACCCAATATTTCTCAAAAGTGCTTATACCCATTTATGATATGCTGCTCCGGCTAACATCTCAGGTCAACAGACTTCATACGGGTTTTCAATCTTTAAGTACTAATGTATCGGTTATAGTAAAAAATTCCGGAAGTTTGTTTTTAATCAATTCGATTATTGCGATACTGCAGGGTGTCATTCCTTTTGTAATTATCGTATGCATCAAATTATTAATTGATCAACTTACCCGTTCAACCGGTACTCAGAACCCACAACCTTTGGTTTTCATAACCCTTCTCATTGTTACCGCGCTGGTTTTCCTGATTAGTGCCGTGCTATCGGAAATCAACTCTTATTACTCAGAGAAATTGTCGCAATCGGTTACCCGCCGTGTGTACGAAAAATTACAGGGGAAACATGCTTCGCTGGACTTATCGAACTACGAAAACCCGGCAAAACAGGATAAAATCCATCGTGCTGTGCAGGAGGCATCCTACCGTCCGATAAAGATACTGAATGAATTGCTGTTGGGGATAAAATCGATAGCTTCCGCATTGTTTTTGGTTGGATTATTTATTTCTATTCGCTGGTATTTGGTTCTCATTTTGCTCGTCGCTATACTTCCTGGTATTCTTGTAAGACTAAAATTTTCAAAAGAATTATATAAACTCAAAGAATTTCAGAGCACGAAAGAACGCGAAATGTACTATTACAACCGCATTCTCACAGGTTTCCCCTTTGCAAAAGAACTGAAACTGTTTGGGTTTTTTGATTTCTTCCGTCATCGGTTTTCTACAGCTCAGGATACTCTTTTTGAACAAAAAATTTCACTTCGCCAATCAGAACTCCGCATGGGAATCTTCGCGCAGGTTTTCGCAGTTGTACTGATATTTATCTCGTTGGGGTTTGTTTCGGTTCTCAAAATGAAGGGCGAACTTTCGATTGGAACTGTTGTCCTGTTTTTCTTTGCTTTTCAGCGCGGGTATTCGGTTTTAAACGACTTTTTCCGTTCCATCACGCAAATTGTAGAAGACAATACATTTCTGAAAGATTTTATTGAATTCCTGAATATGCCAACACGGTTGAAAACTCAGTCTGAAACTGATTCGTTGTTTTCATTGAAAAAAGAAATCCGGTTTGAAAATGTTGGATTCCGCTACGAATCGAGCAAACGGGATGCGCTAGAATCGGTGAATATAACCATTCCTGCCGGTAAAACGGTGGCTTTCGTCGGTGCCAACGGTTCCGGAAAAACGACTATGATTAAACTGCTTTGCGGTTTTTATGAGCCTGATACCGGAAGAATTCTGTTTGATAATGTTGATTCAGCCCTGATAGGACAAAAGGAAGTTTGCGCTAATATTACGGCTGTATTTCAGGATTTCGCGCTCTATAATATCCCGGCTATCGAAAATCTCGGGTTGGGCGATATCAGCACGCCTATCGATTTGGAAAAAGCAAAGAAGGCGGCTCAGGCTGCCGGAATTGATGAGGTTATTGAGCATTTGCCCGATGGTTACAATACGTTGCTTGGCAATCTGTTTAAAGGCGGCGAAGAACTGAGTATCGGACAATGGCAAAAAATGGCTATCGCACGGGCTTTTTACCGCGATTCGCCTTTGATACTGATGGATGAACCATCGAGTGCATTGGATGCGGATGCTGAATTGCAAATTATTACCAGTTTAAAAAAGTTATCGCGCGAAAAAACGGCGGTTATCATCAGTCACCGACTCACCACGGTGCAATGGGCAGATCTGATTTATTTCTTTCAGGAAGGTGAAGTGCTTGAATCGGGCAGCCATCACGAACTTATGGACTTAAAGGGGAAATATTATTCGTTGTTTCAAACGGCAAATAAACGTATTGAAAAGTAATAAAATAAGGATTTAGTTGGCTTAAGCCACTCAGATTTTCATCAGTATCGGCAATTGATATTTAATGTTGCACTAAAATATCTTGCCAATATCCAACACCAATTCACCAAACTCAATCATGGCATTAAACAACGCAATTTGCCGGTAATTTTTCAGGTCAGTCACAATAATATCTTTTTCAATCAATTTACCTTCAGCCAGTAATTCAGCACGGTTTACTCCGTAAACAAGTGGAATTCCCGGTGTAAACCAGTTTTCACCATCATAAAGTGCAATATTACAATAGGATGTATCCGTCAATAATCCATTTTTAACTAATAATACATCATCGCAATCGTTCCGTTGAGCAAAAGCTGCATTCAGTCGGCTTCTGTCTTCCAGTTTGTAAAAGTGGCTTTCTATTTCTGTTTCTATTAATTTCAACGAACGGATTTCACGTCGCACATAAGGCATAAATTCCTGTAATTGTACATACATGTCGTAAACAATACGGCATTTATACATACCTTCTTGTGGAAAAACGGTTTGAAACAGGTTTTCAACTAAATTAATTGGTTCCTCAGCAGGGTAACAGATTGCAAAGGCTTTGTTTACACGTTCCTGATGCAATTTAAGACGGTAAAAAACGCCATCTTTCAGCTTAATTGACTCCACGAATCGGTACATATACTTTCTGAATTAATTCTTCGTACTCTTTTTTCAAATCGCTTTGTGAGGTTATACCACCGCCACTTTTAAAGATCAGTTTATCACCGTCTTGCTCAATAAAGCGTATCATAACCGCCGAATCGAGGTTTTCACCATCAAACCAACCACAAATACCCGTGTAGAATCCGCGCTCATAACCCTCGGCCTGTTCAATGATTTCGAGGGTTTTTTGTTTCGGAGCTCCACAAATAGAACCGGCAGGCAACAAAGCAAACAAAATATCTCCCAATCGTTCCCGATAATTATCCGTTAAACATCCTGAAATTTCGGAACTCACCTGTAATAAATCCTGTTTATTGGTAGTGATTTTATCAACATACCGGTAGCGTTTCACTTCCACTTGCTCCGCCACAAGACTCAAGTCATTTCGGATTAAATCCACAATCGTAGCATGTTCAGCTTTTTCTTTCGGATCGTTTAATAGCAACGCTTCAGCATCGGGAATAGACGCATCAATCGTTCCTTTCATAGGATACGATGAAATAATGCCTTTGTTTATCCGCACAAAAATTTCCGGTGAAAATACTGTGAACTTATTGTTGAGCCAAAGTTTATATTTGGCAGAACCAAGCTGATATAAATCTAATAATGAAAGGTTGGTTTGTACTTTGGTTGGTTGTGTCAGATTTGCCAGATAAGAGTTTCCTTTGTGGATTTGCTCCAACACATATTCGAACTTTTGCCAGTATTCATTTAGACTTACAGGATGAACCTGCCAATTCAATAGTTGATTGGTTGATTGGTTAATCGGTTGATTCGTTGATTCGGTTTGAAATCGGACAAATCGCTCATCCAATTCATCTTTCCCGATAACATAACCCTGTTCGGCTTTATAGTCAATTATAAAAAGAAAGGGTAAATGAGAAGCAGCCAACTTGTTGATTTTCTGAATGATTTGTTGCTTATCAAGTATATTATACGGGAAGTTTTGAGTCATTTTGTAGTTTAAGTTCTGAAAACGCAAAGTTACAGAAAGTTTTCAAAACAAAATTGTAAAAACAATATTGGGCTGACCTTCATCCACCCTGTCTTCAAAAAACCAGAATTTATCTTTTCGACTTATTGCGATGAAATGATCCTTTTCCTCCGATAAATTTTTTATGTCCGTAGCGGTGCAATTCGGGTTTATATTCGGGAACTTCGCCCAATTCAGGAGGCATAGGAATTTTATAAATATCTTTTTCGAGGAAATCTTCTATTTGTTTAAATTTGTATTGTTCTTCTTCCGAAACAAAGGTAATAGACATCCCTTTGGCACTGGCACGCGCCGTACGTCCGATACGGTGAACATAATCTTCGGCATCGTGCGGTACATCATAATTAATGATTAACGAAATGTCGTCAATATCAATCCCACGCGAAACAATATCGGTCGCCACCAGAATACTTACACGGTTGCTTTTGAATTCATGCATAATATGATCGCGCTGTGACTGGTCGAGGTCGGAATGCATTTCACCCACCGAAAGTCCCATTTGGCGGAAAGTCTTGAAAAGTTCCTTTACTTTGAGTTTTGAACCTGAGAAAATAATAACTTTTGTTGCTTCCTGTTCTACAAACAAATGGCGTATGATACCTTGTTTTTGGGCTTCGTAGCAAATATAAGCCGTTTGCATAATGCTTTCGGGCGGTTTTGAAACGGCAATTTTTACTTCTACGGGATTATTTAAAATGGTTTTTGCCAACTGCCGGATTTTGGGAGGCATAGTGGCCGAAAACATAAGGGTTTGACGGTTTTTGGGCAAGCGGTTTACCACTTGCATAATATCGTCGAAAAACCCCATGTCAAGCATACGGTCGGCTTCGTCGAGAATAAAGTATTTTACATGCGAAAAATCAATGTCATAGAGGTTGATATGCGAAAGTAAACGTCCGGGAGTGGCAATCACCACGTCGGCACCTTTTTGCAAACCACGTCGTTGTACATCCCATGCCTGCGAATCGTTACCGCCATACACCGCTACCGATGAAAAAGGGGTGTAATACGAAAAACCTTCCATTTGCTGGTCGATTTGCTGTGCCAATTCACGTGTTGGAGCCATGATAATGGCATTCACGAAGTTTTCGTTATGAGGTTCGGCTTGCAAATTATGTAAAAGAGGAAGAATAAAAGCGGCTGTTTTACCTGTACCGGTTTGCGCACAGGCAATTACATCGCGTTTTTGTAAAATTACGGGGATTGTTTGTTCCTGAACCGGAGTTGTTTCTTTAAAATTCATGGCTTGCAATCCGTCCAATACGGCATCACAGAGCGGTAGTTCATCAAATCTCATGGATAATTTATTATTAAAATGCAAAGATACGCAATATAAAGTAAGGTTAAACACTGAATAGTTTGGAATAAACCAAATCGGGCTTTCAACTATTAAAATAACACTATTAAAAACAAAACAGGTCTCTTTTTTTTATGCTCTCTCGATTTTCTAAAGAAATTCTATTTTTAATGAATCGTTAAATCGAATTTTAAAAATACACTTTACAAACCGGCGAACGAATGGTCGCAAGTTTGGATCATGTCATCCAGATTAAAAGGAAAACGCTTACAATATTTCAATTGTAAGCGTTTTATTCTTTTACCAGTTTATTTCTGATTGTCCGTTTTCTTTCAGGTATTTATTGGCTAATGAAAAATGATTATTCCCGATAAATCCGCGAAAAGCCGATAGGGGAGAAGGGTGAACCGATTTCAAAACCAAGTGTTTGTTCTGGTCAATAAATGCTCCTTTTTGTTGAGCATACGAGCCCCAAAGTATAAAAACCAACTGCTCTTTTTCAGTGGCTAATTTCCGGATAACGGCATCAGTAAATGTTTCCCATCCACGTCCCTGATGCGAACCGGCTATATGTGCCTGAACAGTAAGAGTGGCATTGAGCAATAAAACGCCTTGTTGTGCCCATCGAATCAAATTTCCGCTTGACGGCATAGGTTTTCCCAAATCACGTTCTATTTCTTTGAATATATTGAGCAAGGAGGGAGGAAAATCCACTCCATCGTTAACCGAAAAACACAATCCATGTGCCTGACCGTCGCCATGATACGGATCCTGACCAAGGATTACAACTTTTACATTCTCAAACGGACATTGATCGAATGCATTAAAAATAAGCGATGCCGGTGGAAATGTCAATCTGGTCTTGTATTCGTTACGCACAAAATCAGTCAATCGGACAAAATATTCTTTATCAAATTCTTCTTGCAATGCATGTTTCCACGAGGGTTCTATTTTTACTTCCATAAATTACAAATTATACGAATTAAAACTAATTTCACGAATTAATATCGCGTAGCAAATACAATCAATAACTCGAAGTAGCTATCGCTTCCTTCAATTGTTTCATTGCCTTTTCCAACACAATCCTCGGACAAGCTGCATTTAGCCGCAAATGATATTCACCGCCTGGACCGAAGATGGTTCCTTTGTTTAGTCCCAATCCTGCTTTTCGTACAAAGAAATCAAAAAGTTCATCGTCATCCATTCCTAATTCTTTGCAATTGAGCCAAATTAAAAACGAAGCATCCGGTATCATTGGTTTAATTTGCGGAATATTAACTTTCAGAAAATCAACCACGAAATTAATGTTTGTTAGAACGTATTCAAGCATTTGTTTGCGCCAATCATTGCCTTTTTCAAAAGCTGCAATTGTTGCTGCATACGCAAAAATATTCCCGCCTGCTAATTCAGAAGCTTCCAGAAATTCCACAAAACGGCTTCGTATTTCGGCATTTGGAATAATATAGAAAGAACTGATAAGTCCGGGCATATTAAAGGTTTTGCTGGGTGCCATAAAGGTAAGACTTATCTGTGCAGCCGTTTCCGAAACTGTAGCAAACGGCACATGTTTATGTCCCTCAAAAACCATATCGGCATGAATTTCATCCGAAACGACTATGATATTATGTTTTGCGCAGATTTCTGCTAATTTTCGGAGTGTGAAAGCATTCCATGCCCGACCACCCGGATTATGAGGATTACAAAGTATAAAAAGTTTGGTTCTTGATGTTATTTTCTTTTCCAAATCGTCAAAATCCATTTCGAATTTTCCGTTCACTATTTTGAGCGGATTGTTTATCAACTCCCGATGATTGTTTTTTACCACGTGAAAAAAAGGGAAATAGACTGGTGGTTGAACAATTACCTGATCGCCCGGCTGGGTAAGCGCCTGAACAGAAAATGATAAACCGGGGACAATTCCGGGTAAAAAACCAATCCATTGACGCATAATATCCCAGTCATGCCTGTCTTTAATCCATTTAATTACGGTTGGATAATAATCTTCAGGAGGCATGGAATATCCTAAAATAGGATGTTTACAGCGTTCCCGAATGGCTTCGAAAATAAAATCGGGTGTGCGAAAATCCATATCGGCAACCCAAAGCGGCAAAACATTTTCGGTACCGAATAGCGCTTTACATCGTTCAATCTTAATAGCATCAGTCTTATGCCTGTCGATTATTTCGTCAAAGTTATAGTTCATATTATTATTTACCATTTAATCATCCGCCAAAAGTCGGACATATTTTACATTTTACTATTGTCGTTTCAGCTATTTTGTTATTTCTTCAATCGGCTTTCCGATACAGGCATTAGGCATCGGAATATCCATTATCCGCGATATCGTTGGAGCAATATCGGTTGTTTGATAGGATACTGAAACTGTTTGCGGTTTTATTTTCCAGCCATAAAAATACAGCGGTGTGTAGGAAACAATGGCGTTTGATTCACCAACCGGATTATTTTTATTGTCAACTTCCATCCAACCGGGTAACAAGGTGATTATTATATCACCAACACAGTTTTTATTGGTTGAATTACGGAGCCGTGCCATTTCGGAGTTAGAATTTCCACCCATATTAAGTACTTGCATCGAAGGATAGGCAGCCTGAATCCCTTCAAATTCGAGCATAAATTCGGTAACGGTTTTCTGGAAATCAGTGTAATTCAACTTTTTCTCAGCAATTTTCTCTTTATTCAGAAAAATATTCTTTGCATAATAACCCGAAATCCACTTTTCCTGACCGTAAACAGCCATCAAATAAGTACTTAACAACGCCAACGAACGGTCGGCATTGAAATATCCGGCAGGAATTTTATTTTCGCCCAGTTCGATTGGTGAATGAACTTGAGTTTGATTGCCAAACATAAAAACCAGGGTTTTATCCAAGCCCACTTTTGCATCAATCTGCTGTAATATATTCTGAATATCTTTGTCGAGTCGGAGGTAAATATCTTCTTTTTCAGCCGATTGCAAAGCAGGAGTTTTTTCAAATGGAGTTTTTACAGTGAATTGCAATAACAGTATATCGGGATAAATGTCCGTTCCCAGCTGTTCTTCTTCCAGAATTTTCATTCCTAATTCCGACACCAAACCGTTGCCTGATGGCGTTCTTTTCAGAATTGAAGCTTGCGAATTTTTGTTTTGTTTGGTAGTTGGATCGTAAAAGAATCCCCATTTTTTGTCTTCGCGGTTTGGCTTGGATAAATAGGTGTTTATGTTGTAAAGCGGTCCCCAGGTTCGCGCCAGATAATTCTGGAAAACGCCATTCATGTTCATCTCATCTGCCCAATGCGAAAGTCCATCACTGTAATATCCGGTTGTAATCCATTTCATATTAATATCATCGATCCATGCCACGCTTTTGGCTGTGTGTCCGCCCAACATAATGGCTTCTTCGGGACCTAAAGCAACTGCATAACTTTTCGATTTATTCGGATATGCCAGCATGATTTCATCAACAATCGTGCTGGAAAGCAATTTATGAGCCGACAAAGTTTGCCTGGTTCCAATGCCAATCTGATCGTCATCCTGAATGATGGATTGCATTTCGTCTTCTGCTCTGTTATAAAAATTATTTCCGACAATTCCATTATAAAAAGGTGTTGTTCCGGTCATTACAGTTGCAATATCCGAGGCATTTCCGGCTGAAACTATATTGTAGGAAACATTCCTGCAGTTTGCACCTTGTCCGATAATTTTTTTAAAACCGTTCGGGTCAAAATAGTTCCACAGCAAATCAATGTGTTTTTGTTGCAATCCATCCACCATAATACCAATTACCAAACGTGGTCGCTCAACGGAAGAAGGCTGTGCACAAAGACTCAGACTAAAAATGAAGAATAAAAGTGTAATGAAAATATTGCGAAGAAAAAATGTCATTATATAATTATGCATTTCGAATTATGAATTAAAGCAACCCCTGTTCGGCGTAGGCTTCTGCCTACGTCAGCTTAGAAGGAAAGCTCCAGCTTTCTGTATTATACTATTCGGCTGAATTTCTATATTGAAGTTCAGCCGGTTATCTATTTTTTTAGGATTATTTTTTAATTCGAATAAAGTGTTATACCTGTTTTCAGAATAGTAGATAAAAAGCCACTTCTATCGTCGTTACTTTGAAGTAAAACCGGTTCAATCCGGGTGTCAATGTTGCGGGTAAGTCGATTTATTTTCTTTGATATCTCAAGAAAATCCTGATCTATCGTTATCATTATTACCGCAATATCTATGTCGCTGTTTTCGTTCCAATTTCCTTTTGCAAACGAACCAAATAGCACAATTTTAGTTGGATTTATTTGTTCACCAACCAATTGAGCATATCTTTTGGCATTTTCTAAAGCTGTTTTTTGATCCACTGACATAATTCTTCTGTTTTAGCGATTAATTCTTCACACTTTGTTTTGGTTAAAGATTTCAGCAATAAATCTTTATAAGTTGGATATCGGGCTTCAATATTCATTGGCACCAATGCTTCAATTAAATCTAACTGGTTTTCAGTAAATTCCGACAACAAATCGCATTGCTCGGCTAATCTTTTCAAATTATGAACATAAGGCGGTGTCTCATCTTTTTTTTCAGTGAAATAAGCCTTTAAAATCTTCTCAACTGCCTGATGACACATAAAACCAACATACAAATAACGTTTGCCTTTAAGCATTGTTTTTGCAGTTTCCATATCGTAATCTGATATATCAATCCAATATGCTACTTTTTCTGAGTAATTCACGTTAAATCAGTTTATTGTTACGATTGCAAATATACTGTTTTTTTTACACTAACTAAAGAGCTCCTTTTGTGCTTGGCAATTCGTATCGGTAAATGTCGCGTTTTATCGCCATTTTAATGGATTTTGCCAGGGCTTTGAAAATGCCTTCAATTTTGTGATGTTCATTTTCTCCTTCGGCTTTGATGTTCAGGTTCATTTTAGCCGAATCACTGAACGATTTGAAGAAATGTTGAATCATTTCAGTCGGCAAATCGCCCACATATTCGCGCTTGAATTCCACATCGTAAACCAGCCAAGCTCTTCCGCCAAAATCCAAAGCCACCGAACACAAACAATCGTCCATTGGTAAGTAAAAGCCGTACCGTTCGATGCCGCGTTTATCACCTAATGCTTTACCGAAAGCTTCACCCAACGCAATGGCAGTATCTTCAATAGTATGATGTTCGTCCACTTCCAAATCACCTTTTACCCTGATGGCCAAATCAGAACCCGAGTGTTTCCCTATTTGTTCCAACATGTGATCGAAAAATTTTAAACCTGTATCAATGGAACATTTTCCCGAACCATCCAGATTCAACTCAATCAGAATATCTGTTTCTTTGGTGGTTCTTTTCACAGTTGCAGTGCGTTCTCCGGCAAATAAAAATTCAGTAATGCTGCCCCAATTTGTGGTTTGTAGAACACAAAATTCAGAAAGTCCGTTATCTTTCAGAATATCCATGTCATTACTCATAAAAATGGCTTTGCAACCAAGATTTTTAGCCAATTTTATATCAGTAATCCGGTCGCCGATTACAAATGAACCTGCTAAATCATAATCGTCCGAGAAATATTCGGTCAACATATTTATTCCCGGTTTGCGGGTTGGCACATTATCTTCGGGAAACGATTTATCAATAAAGATTTTATCGAATTGAATACCTTCATTTGCAAGGGTTTGAATAAATTTAACCTGTACTTTCTCGAAATTTTCCTGTGGATAAGCGTTAGTTCCCAATCCATCCTGATTAGTAACCATTGCCCACTCAAAATCGAGTTTGTGACGGATAAAATGCAGATTACGCAGCACGCCGGGTAAGAATTCCATTTGTTCCAACGTGTCAATTTGAAAAGTCACTGGTGGTTCAACGATGATTGTTCCATCGCGGTCGATGAAAAGTACTTTCTTCTTGATTTTATCAGCCATAATTATTTAATATTACCCCTAACCCCTAAAGGGGGATTAAGTATGTGTGTTCTTAAAATTTTATATTTGAAAATGAACATGTAAAAATAATATATTTTTCTGAATAATAGAGACGGAACAAATATAATCCCCCTTTAGGGGTTAGGGGTAATTTCCTTCTTCAAAAACCGTCCTGTTTCACTTGTCGGATGATTAGCTACTTCCTGTGGTGTTCCGCTACAAATCACCTTTCCACCAGCTGAACCACCTTCAGGACCAATATCGATAATATAATCAGCTACTTTGATTACGTCCATATTGTGTTCGATGATAATCACCGTATTTCCTTTGTTCACAAGCCGATTTAACACTCCAAGAAGCACGCGAATGTCTTCGAAATGTAATCCGGTAGTTGGTTCGTCCAGAATATAAAGCGTTTTTCCTGTATCGCGTTTTGATAGTTCGGTGGCTAACTTTACACGCTGACTTTCTCCTCCCGATAACGTGGTACTCGATTGTCCGAGTTTGATATATCCTAAACCTACATCCTGCAGAGTCTTGATTTTATGAAGAATAGATGGTTGATTTTCAAAAAATTCAACAGCCTGATCGATGGTCATGTTCAGCACATCGGCAATGGATTTCCCTTTGAATCGCACCTCCAGGGTTTCTTTGTTGTAACGTTTGCCATCGCAACTTTCGCAGGGAACATACACATCCGGCAAGAAATTCATTTCAATGGTTTTATATCCGTTTCCACCACATACTTCGCACCGGCCTCCGGCTGTATTAAACGAAAAACGTCCGGGTTTGTATCCACGTATTTTGGCTTCGGGCAATGTCACAAAAACGTTTCGGATATCTGAAAAAACACCGGTATATGTTGCAGGATTCGAACGTGGAGTCCGTCCAATAGGCGATTGATCCACTTCCACTACCTTGTCTATATTTTCCAGTCCATCAATACTGTCGTAAGGCAATGGATCCTGCAGCGAACGGTAAAAACTCTGACTCAGAATTGGTTGCAGTGTTTCAGTTATCAAGGTCGATTTTCCGCTGCCTGAAACTCCGGTCACACAAATCATTTTCCCCAACGGAAACGAGACATTAATTTTTTTCAGGTTATTGCCTCGAGCTCCACGGAGGATTATGGTATTTCCGTTTCCGGGATGTAGTTTCTCAGGTATTTCAATGCGTTTTTTCCCGTTTAGATAAGCCGAAGTCAACGTGTCGGCTTGAAGCATTTCGGCAGGTGTACCGGCAAAAACCACTTCACCACCCAATTGTCCGGCGTGCGGACCCAAATCGACCACATAATCTGCAGCTAACATCATTTCTTTATCGTGTTCCACTACAATAACAGAGTTTCCTGTGTCGCGGAGTTGTTTCAACGAACGAATAAGTCGTTGATTATCTCGTTGATGCAACCCGATACTTGGTTCATCCAAAATATAAAGTACGTTCACCAACTGAGATCCGATTTGTGTCGCCAACCGGATGCGCTGACTTTCACCACCCGAGAGCGATTGAGAACTGCGATTCAACGAAAGATAGGTCAATCCTACATCCAGCAAAAATTGCAGGCGCGTACGAATTTCTTTTAGAATTTCAACTGCAATGGCTTTTTGTTTCTCAGATAGAAATGATTCAACCTTTTCTAACCATTTTGATAATTCAGCAATGTCCATGGCAGATAGTTCGGCAATATTCTTATCATGCATGCGGAAATGCAACGATTCTTTGCGCAACTTGGCACCGTTACATTCGGGGCAAACAATCGACTTGGAATATTGATTTGCCCATTTTTGTTCGGTTGCGGAAGCTCCTGTTTCTGCTTGCATTTCGATGTATTTCAAAATACCTTCGTAACTCAGAAAATAATTGGTTCCAATAGATTGATTTTTAATATGTAACCTCTCTTCAGTTCCATTCATTATTTCGTCCATTGCCTCTTCAGGAATTTCGGCAACAGGCGTTTTAATCGTGCAATCGTATTTTTCGAGTATCGCTTCGATTTGCCAGAAAATGGTGCTGCTTTTGTGCTTGCCAAGCGGCGAAATGGCTCCATTATAAATGCTTAGGTTTTTATCCGGTACAATTTTTTCCATGTCAATCTGGTTCACATAGCCAAGTCCTTTACACCGGGGACAAGCACCGTGTGGCGAATTGAATGAAAAATTGTGCGGAGCCGGTTCGTCGTACGAAATACCACTCGTGGGACACATTAACATTTTACTGAAATAACGTGCTTCCTCTTTGTCTTTTTCAAGAATCATCACGATGCCATTGCCTTGTTGCATAGCCTTTTGCATCGATTGTTTCAATCGGATACGGTCTTTTTCAGAAACCAATAACTTGTCAATTACTACTTCAATGTCGTGGTTTTTGTACCGATCAACTTTTAATCCATGTGTTGCTTCGCGAATTTCACCATCAATCCGAACATGCAAATAACCCTTTCTGCGTACCTGTTCAAACAATTCTTTGTAATGTCCTTTACGTCCACGAACCAATGGAGCCAACAGAAAAGTTTTCTTTCCTTCGTATTCTTTCAAAATCAAATCCACAATCTGATCTTCGGAATATTTTACCATTTTTTCGCCGGTAACGTATGAAAAAGCTTCGCCGGCACGGGCGTAAAGCAAACGCAGGAAATCGTAAATTTCGGTGGTGGTTCCTACTGTGGAACGGGGATTTTTATTGGTGGTTTTTTGCTCGATAGAAATTACTGGACTCAAACCAGTGATTTTATCAACATCAGGGCGTTCCATATTCCCTAAAAAACTACGGGCATAAGCCGAGAAAGTCTCGAAATAACGGCGTTGTCCTTCAGCAAAAATTGTGTCGAAAGCGAGAGATGATTTACCACTGCCACTGAGTCCGGTAATCACGGTCAGTGCATCGCGTGGTATGGAAACATCAATGTTTTTTAAATTGTGAACCCGTGCGCCAATCACTTCTACATACTCTGAAGCGTCGAGGGATTGTATGTCGGAATTTGTTATCAAAACGGATTTATTTTAGAACCTGCAAAGATACGAATTTCTAAACGAGCGGGCAAGGAATTTTAGTTTTGAATAATTTGATAAGAGTTTATTGAAAATTTCCAACTATTTGTCTTGTGATGATTCATGTTTTTAAAACAAATAAGCCTCCCAAAAATCAGTTGGAAGGCTTTTATTTATGTGATCTAGCTGGGGCTCGAACCCAGGACCCCATCCTTAAAAGGGATGTGCTCTACCAGCTGAGCTACTAAATCATCAAACTTTGTTAGCTGCTTTTTGATAACGAGTGATCTAGCTGGGGCTCGAACCCAGGACCCCATCCTTAAAAGGGATGTGCTCTACCAGCTGAGCTACTAAATCGTTTTTCAAAAGCGGTTGCAAAGATACTGCTTTTTTTCAAAACTACAAATCCTGTTTCAAATAAAAACGGGATTATTTGCTTTATAGGTTGTAAGTCACATAATTACAAAAGATTATGGAAAACAAAATCATCGTCTGAATCAAATACAATGAAATCATATTTTACTTTCAAATAAATAATTCAATTTCGATTATCTTTGTAAATTCAACAAAATCACGCGAAACTATGCAAAATATTGTATCTTTGCACTCTCGAATCAATCTAATTTTCAACAAACTAAAACTTGGATAATTTTACATTCATTCTTTTGACGCTACTCTTCTCCGCTTTTTTCTCGGGGTTAGAAATTGCTTTTGTCACTTCAAACAAGCTACGTTTTGAGTTGGACAAGAAGCAGCCTAATCTCACATCGTCTATTTTGTCCATTTTTTATCGTCATCCACAGCAATTTATCTCTACCATGTTGGTCGGAAATAATATTTGTCTTGTAATATACGGTTTACTTATGGCCACTGTGATGAAAGACCCTTTGGAAAAAGTATTTGGAAATCAGTTTCTAATTACATTTATTCAGACCATTGTAGCAACTGTTATTGTGCTTTTTACCGGAGAATTTTTACCAAAAACCATATTTCGCATAAATCCTAATTTGTGGTTGCGTATTTTTTCGTGGTTATTGTTTTTCTTTTATGTCTTTTTATATCCGGTTTCGCGTTTTAGTACATGGATTTCGATGGGAATTTTGAAAACTTTTGGATTAAAAGTAAGTCGGAAAACTCAGGAAAATGTTTTTTCGAGAATCGATTTGAATTTTTTAATTCAGGAAAGTATTGAAAATCCTGAAAGTGAAAAAGAAATGGAAAATGAAGTGAAAATTTTTCAGAATGCACTGGATTTCTCTAAAGTGAAATTGCGAGACTGTTTTGTGCCGCGTACTGAAATTATTGCGCTTGATTACGAAGCCGATGTTGAAACCTTGAAGCAAACATTTATTGAAACCGGATTTTCTAAAATCCCTATTTACAGAGGTGATATTGATAATATTATTGGTTATATACATTCTTCCGAAATGTTTGAACACCAGAAAGATTGGAAGAAGCAAATCAATCAGATACCCATTGTTCCCGAAAATATGGCCGCTCAAAAGCTTATGAAACTCTTCATGTCACAAAAAAAGAGTATTGCCGTGGTGGTAGATGAATTTGGCGGAACCGCCGGAATTGTGACACTTGAGGATATCATGGAAGAAATTTTTGGAGAAATTGAAGATGAACACGATAGTCACGATTATATTGCCGAAAAAACAAATGAAAATGAGTTTTTATTCTCCGGACGATTAGAAATAGAAACTATTAACAGCCAATTTAATCTGAATATACCCGAATCGGATGCCTACGAAACCATTGCAGGATTTATTTTGCACAATCATCAACATTTTCCTAAACTGAATGAAGTGATTCGTATTGAGCAATTTACAATAAAATGTATGAAAGTCACGAATAACCGGATTGAATTAGTGAAAATGATGATAAATTGAAGAAGAGACAAGACATGTCTTGTCTGAGAAGCTTAAAAAAACACAGAAAAATTTAGAAATTATACGGGCATAAACTTTTTTTTTGTATATTCGTGCCCTCAAATTTGTTGAAAAAAATAGTAACTAAAAATATAAATTTATTTCAAAAAATGGCAACATTAGAAAAGATTAGAAGCAAAGGAGTTTTACTTGTGGTAGTAGTGGGACTTGCATTATTATCCTTTATTGTAGGTGACTTCCTGAAAGAAGGGTCAACTTATTTTAACAAGTCAAAAGAAACGGTTGCAAAAATTGTTGGTGAAGATATCAATATCAAGGAATATTCCGCTGCCATTGATCAAATGACCGAAGTGTACAAAATTGAAACAGGAAAAACCGAATTAAACGATGAAATGATGACTCAACTTCGTCAATCGGTGTGGGAAAGTATGGTAAATGAGAAAATTCTGGATGCCGAAGCCAAGAAATTAGGGTTGGCAGTTAGTCAGGATGAACTTTCAGACCGATTAATTGGAAATAATATTCACCCCTTGATTCTTCAACGCCGTTCGTTTGCCGGCGAAAACGGTCAATTCAGTCGTCCGCTTTTAGTTCAGTTTTTGAATAGTTTAGAAGAAAATCCGACTAATCAGGAAATGAAACAACAAATTGACAAAGCAAAAAGCTATTGGAAATTTTGGGAAAAAACAGTGAAAAACAGCATTTTACAGGAAAAATACAATGCATTAATTTCAAAAACGATAACTGCCAACAGTTTAGATGCAAAATCAAGTTATCAGGATAAGAAAACCAGTGTTGACGTGGCTTATATCGCTCAACCTTATTTTTTAATTCCCGATTCGTTGGTAAAAATAAGCGATAGTGATATAAATGATCGATACAACAAACAAAAAGAACAATACAAGCAAGAAGCTAATTGTGCCCTAAGTTTTGTGACTTTTGACATCAAACCATTGAAAGAAGATTACAAAGAAGCTGAAAGCTGGATTAATAAGCTGGTTCCTGAATTTAAAACAACCGACGATATTGTTGGTTTGGTGAATTCAAATTCAGATATAATGTATGATGGACATAATTATTCTGAAAAAACAGTTCCCGTAACATTAAAAGACTTTGCATTTGATGGAAAAACCGGAGATGTTTATGGTCCAACTTTCGTAAATGATACGTATACAATGGCTCGCATTGTGCAATCGGGCATTATGCAATCTGATTCAGTAAAACTGCGTCACATTTTCTTGCTAACAAAAGATGAATCAAAAACCGACAGTTTGATTGCTGCCATTCATGGTGGTGCTGATTTTGGTGCTTTAGCCAAGAAGTATTCAGCTGTAAAACAAACTGCTGCTAACGGAGGTGAAATTGGTTGGTTGCAAGAAGGAATGCAGGGTGTTGAAAAAGAAATTACAGTTCAGGCTTTCAATAAGTCTAAAGATGAAGTGTTTACTATAAAGAATGCACAAGGTACTCAAATTATGCAAGTGATGGATAAAACAGTACCTCGAAACAAAGTAAAACTGGCAATTCTGGAACGTAAAATAGTTCCTAGCAGCAAGTCGGTGAGCAAAATTTTTAATGACGCAAAAGAATTTGCAATAGATTTGAAAGCAGATAATTTTGAGAAAAAAGCCAAAGAAAAAGGGTATGTGGTTCATCCAGTAACCGATATTTTGCAAAGTACCGATAAAATTGCCGACATACCTCAGTCCAGACAAATTATCCGTTGGGGATTTAAAAGCAGCAAAAACGATGTTTCTGATGTGTTCGAATGTGGAACTAAATTTGTTGTGGCAATGACCACCGAAATAAACAAAAAAGGCTATCGCTCGGTTGAAAAAGTAAAAGATCAGTTGAAAGCGGAAATTATAAAAGATAAAAAAGCGGAATTGATGATTAAAAATCTCGCTGGTCAATTAACAAAAACTCCTACTCTCGAAGGTTTGGCGGCGTTTATGAAAGACTCGGTTAAAACTGCTGCTTCTATAAATTTTGCAACGTATCAGTTTGGTTCTGCAGGTTTTGAACCATCTGTTATTGGTAAAGCAACCGCTTTAACATTAGGTAAAGTTTCTGCTCCGATCAAAGGAAATGCAGGAGTTTATGTGGTTCGTACTTCGAACAAAAAAGAAAATCCACAACCTTTTGATGTAAAAATGGAAAAAATGCAATTGAATAGTCGCATGAGTTATTCGTTGCCTTACATGATTATTCAAGACTTGAAAGACAAAGCCGATATTACTGACAATCGCTTGAATTTCTTCTGATAAATAAAAACAAAATTTAAAATATTGAAAACGGGATGAGTAATTTCATTCCGTTTTCTTTTTTTCGGTAAGTTTGTGTAACTTTGCGGGAGACAGAAAGAACAAAGAACAAAGAACAAAGAACCAAGAACAAAGAAAAAGAATTAAGAATCGCAGAACCTGAAACACAAAATTAGGAATCCAATGCCTTGTCAATAAACCGATCAACTAATTAACCAATTAACTAAATAACTAATGAACAAAATACCACTCGCAGGTAAAACGTTGGAAGAATTAAAAACGATTGTCTCGGAATTGGGGATGCCGTCATTTACAGCGAAACAAATTTCGGAATGGGTGTACAAGAAACGTGCATTTAGTATTGATGAAATGACCAATATTTCGGTAAAAAACAGAGCTTTACTCAACGAAAATTACGAAATAGGCCGAACATTACCAGTTCAAACTAATGAATCGGAAGATGGAACAAAAAAATATTTGTTTAAAACCGAAAGTGGACATTTTATTGAAACGGTTTATATACCTGAAGAAGATCGGGCTACGCTTTGTGTTTCGTCGCAAGTTGGTTGTAAAATGGGTTGTTTATTCTGCATGACCGGCAAGCAAGGCTTTATTGCTCAACTCACTGCAAATGAAATCATGAACCAGATCATGTCTGTTCCTGAAGCTGAAAAGTTGACAAATCTGGTTTTTATGGGAATGGGTGAGCCTTTTGACAATACACTTGCCATGCTTCGAACGTTGGAAATTCTGACTGCCGATTATGGTTATGCATGGAGTCCTCGAAGAATAACAGTTTCGTCAATTGGTTTGATTCCGGGAATGAAAGTTTTTCTGGAAAAATCGAATTGTCATTTGGCTATTAGTTTACACTCGCCGTTTTCACAGGAACGTTTGCAATTAATGCCTATTGAAAAGACTTATCCATTGAGTAAAGTCCTTGATGAACTGCGAAAACATGATTTCAGCAAGCAACGGCGCGTTTCGTTTGAATATATTTTGTTTGACGGCGTGAACGATACCATGCGACATGCTGTTGAATTGGTCAAAATTCTCAGAGGGATTGATTGTCGTGTCAATTTGATTCGTTTTCATGCTATTCCTGAAGTGGATTTGAAAAGTTCAAGTGCTGAAAAGATGACTTTCTTCCGTGATTATCTGACAAATAACGGTGTAACTTCTACCATTCGACGATCTCGGGGAGAAGATATTTTTGCTGCTTGCGGTATGTTGTCGACTTTGGAAAAAGAGAAAGATCAAGCTCCAGAACTCATTTAGGTAAACAAAAATTTTTCTTGAAACAAAAAAATGAGACGTTTTCTGCCTATAATTTTAATTTTCTGTTTGTTAACCATTGGAACAAACAAAAACATCTATGCACAGAAAAATCTTGAGATTCAGATTTCCGATTCTTTGACTGTGATTGCAAACAGCTTCACGAATCTGGGGAGAATTAATGTGGTAGGTATTAGTGCAAATGAAAAAACCAATACTTTGCATATTTCAGTTGGCGACAAATTTGAAAATATCCCATTCCGACCCGAAAGTGTAAAACGAATCTACAAAGCAATTTCAACTGTTACGGCTCGAAAATATTCGGGTTATAGCATTGTTTGTCAGGTTGATAATCAGAAAATTGAGGATTTAATTCCGAATTTTTATCGCACCGGAAATCTTGATACTACTCGACAATTTTATGTTCCGGTTCTTTCACAACCACTCGTAAAAAACACTTCTCGTCCGTTTGAAATTCAAAATGGTTTGGAAAACAGACATATTGCTTTGTGGCAAAGTCATGGAAAATATTATGATCAGAAACAAGCACGGTGGGTATGGCAGCGAGCCCGTGTTTTTCAGATAGTGGAGGATTTATATACTCAATCGTATGTATTGCCCTATTTGGTTCCTATGCTTGAAAAAGCTGGTGCCAATGTGTTACTTCCCCGCGAACGTGATACCCAAATCAATGAAGTAATCGTAGATAATGATTCCAATGATAAGGCTTCGCGTTATCGTGAACAAAATGACCAAAAAAAATGGAAGAAAGGAGATGATACAGGTTTTGCCAATACAAAGAAATCCTATTTGCAAGGCGAAAATCCTTTTACTTTTGGAACTTACAAGGAAATACAATCAATTAATAACTCGGATGAATCAAGCCGCGCAGAATGGATTCCGAATTTTCCCGAATCAGGTCGTTATGCCGTTTATATTTCCTACAAAACGCTCGAAAACAGTATTTCCGATGCTCATTATACGGTATATCATAAAGGTGGAAAAACTGAATTTTCGGTAAACCAAACTATGAATGGCGGAACCTGGTTGTATCTCGGTCATTTTTATTTTGATAAAGGCAGGAATAATCAAAACAAAGTGGTTTTGACTAATTTAAGTTCCGAAGAAGATAAAATGATTACAGCCGATGCCGTAAAATTTGGTGGTGGCATGGGAAATATTGCCCGAAGTCCAAATGAAACCGGTTTTACCATGAACCAGAAAAGCTCGGATAGTATCACCGTGCAACAAATTCTAACAAATCCTGTTATTGCTTATGAACCTGAAATAAGTCATTATCCGCGCTATACCGAAGGAGCACGATATTGGTTACAGTGGGCGGGTGTGCCGGACAGTATTTACAGTCGAACCAAAGGACAAAATGATTATTCCGATGATTTTCAATCGCGCGGTTTTTGGGTAAATTATCTAATAGGCGGATCTTCTGTTTCTCCCTACACCAAAGGGTTGAAAGTCCCTGTAGATTTGGCTTTGGCTTTTCACAGCGATGCCGGAACCACTATCAATGATTCCATAATAGGAACCTTAGGAATCTGTACTATTCATAATTCGGATGTAAAAACAATTTTTCAAAATGGGGTTTCACGTTGGGCTTCGCGTGATTTAACCGATATTATTCAAACACAGATTGTAAAAGATATTCGGAAGCAATTTGCTCCTGAATGGACGCGTCGCGGGTTGTGGAACAAATCCTACAGCGAATCGCGTGTGCCGGAAGTTCCCACAATGTTGCTGGAAATACTTTCGCATCAGAATTTTGCAGATATGCGTTATGGTCTCGATCCACGTTTCCGTTTTACGGTTAGTCGTTCCATTTACAAAGGAATGCTGAAATATATTTCTTCGGCTGATAAAGTGGATTATGTTGTTCAGCCGCTTCCGGTAGAACAATTTAGTTGTCATTTTGTAGATAAAACGAAGTTGGAACTGCATTGGATGGCTGTAAATGATAGTTTAGAACCAACAGCAAAGGCTGAACAATACGTGCTTTACACCCGAATTAATGATGACGATTTTGATAATGGAGTATTGATAAATTCAAATAGTACAATTTTTTCAGTTCAACCCGGTAAGATTTACAGTTTTAAAATTACGGCTGTAAATAGAGGTGGCGAAAGTTTTCCTTCAGAGATTCTCTCGGCTTATCGTGCACCCAACGAAAAAGGAGAAGTACTGATTGTCAATGGATTTGATCGCTTAAGCACTCCTGCTAATTTTGTGATCGATAGTACTTATGCCGGATTTTTAAATGATATAGATGCCGGTGTACCCTATATGACTGATATTTCATTTGTTGGCAAACAATATGAATTTAAACGTAACTCACCCTGGATTAATGACGATTCTCCCGGTTTTGGAGCCAGTAATGCTAACTTCGAAACAACAGTGATTGCCGGAAATACTTTTGATTATCCTTTTATTCACGGAAAAGCAATAAAATCAGCCGGATATTCATTTGTATCTTCAAGTGAAAAAGCAGTATTAAAAGGTGATATTGATTTGAATCAATACAAAACGGTAGATTTGATTTTGGGTAAACAAAAGCAAACTTTCGTAGGAAATGCTAAAAAAGCACCTGAATTTAAAACTTTTCCATTAGCTTTGCAGCAATCAATTCAGTCATATTGTCAAACGGGTGGTAATCTGATGGTTAGTGGAGCTTATATTGGTTCCGATGTAAGTGAAACAGCAAATTTTGTTCGTGAAGACCAACAATTTCTTGAAAATACATTGAAATTAAAATTTCGGACGTCACATGCAAGTGTTGGCGGAGATGTAAAAATAGTGAGTTCGCCTTTTAGAACTTTCAGAAAATTTGATTTCAGCTATTTTGATCAACCGAATTCGACTTCCTATTATGTTGAATCGCCTGATGCGATTGAACCAACTGGAGAAGGTGGTTTTACTATTTGCAGGTATGAAGAAAATAATCTGAGTGCAGCAGTGGCATTTTCAGGTTCGTATAAAATATGTACATTTGGATTTCCTTTTGAAACAATTCAATCGGAAAAAGACAGAAGTAATTTAATGGAATCTGTACTTTCATTTTTTGCTTCTAAATAATAAACAGTTTGAATATAGATAATCTAATTTACCTAAATTTATGGAAGCAGATAAAATAATTATTGGCATTACACACGGTGATATTAACGGCATTGGTTATGAAGTTATACTAAAAACTATGGCTGACAATCGAATGTTGGAAACTTTTATTCCGGTTATTTACGGTTCACCTAAAGTAGCCGCCTTTTATCGGAAAACACTTGATATTCAGGGACTAAATTTGAATATTGTAAATTCAATTGAGGAGATAAATGTAAAGCGCGTCAATATAATAAATTGTGTTGACGATGAAATAAAAGTAGAATTAGGAACTTCAACCGAAGAAGCCGGAAAAGCTGCTTTTGAAGCATTGGAATGTGCCAGCGAAGACTTGAAAAAAGGAGCTTTACACGCGTTGGTAACTGCTCCAATTAACAAAAAGAATATTCAATCGCCGGCTTTTCATTTTCCGGGACATACTGAATACCTGGAGAAAAAGTTTGGAGATAATACACCGGCTTTAATGATGTTGATAAACGATGTCATGCGTGTGGCGGTAGTTACAGGTCATGTCCCGGTGAAAAGTGTTTCATCTGAACTGACTGAAAAACTGATACTTGAAAAACTGATTGTTTTGAATAATTCATTGAAGAATGACTTTTCCATCACTCGCCCACGAATAGCTGTACTTGGATTAAATCCACACGCCGGTGACGAAGGCTTACTTGGTGATGAAGAACAACGAGTAATTATTCCTGCATTGAAACAGGCTGAAACGCTTGGAATTATTTGTGTTGGACCTTATTCGGCTGATGGATTATTTGGCTCTGGAAACTTCAATAAGTTTGATGCCGTACTGGCAATGTATCACGATCAGGGATTAATTCCCTTCAAAACCGTTTCGATGGATACCGGAGTAAATTTTACCGCCGGATTACCGATTATTCGTACTTCGCCTGATCATGGAACTGCTTATGATATTGCAGGACAAAATATAGCGTCCGAAGAATCTTTCCGTCAGGCTTTGTATCTGGCTTATGATATTTATCAAAATAGAATGAGGAACAAAGAAATCAGTGCCAATCCGCTTAAAACAGAGCAACGTGCTGAACGTGGCGGAAGAGTGGAGTAGTTACACAGTTTTCAGTGAACAGTTATCAGATATGAAACAAGAAAAATCCGACGTAATCTGCACCGGATTTTTGTTTTATTAGAAATAAATCAATTTAAAATTTTACCCGCATGGTCATTCCAACAGGTGTTATTAATTGATTATTGATGGAAAGCTGAGTTACATAAGGTGCCATTTCAAAATTAACGGATGAAGTTTTTCTCAGACTTCGGATATACATGTTATTTACCTTCGCTACATTCACAGCATCGACGATGGACCAGATATCGACGGCTGCCATAGCCCCCATACCAACAAAGAATAAGCCTAAACCTACTCCTGCACCTGAACTATTTCCATCAGAAGCAGAACCCATCAATACGATGGAACCAACTACAGCAACCAGCCCACAAGCTGCCGAACCACCTAAAAAACCCAGTCCGCGTCCAACTTCACCACTTAACATCTGTCCCAAACCCGGCACAAAGAAAGAACACACACCACTGATTACCGGATTGTAGGGATCACCTACTTCGGGAATGTACTGATGATAATCGTACGTTAATTTATTGATACTATACCGTTGTGCATTTGAACTGGTTGCAACTAAACCAACCATAATAATCGATAATAAAATAGTTTTTTTCATTTCTAAAAAGTTTAATTGATATAATAGTTCACGTAAAATATTTGTACAAAGATAAATATATTTAGTTAAGGACAAAATAATTATTCAATTTATTTTTCACTTTTTTTTATAAAAAAAAGTGCATCTAAAAATTAATTTCAAATGCACTTTAAGAAGTTGATATAGACATTATTAATATGCCGATTCAAATTGCTGCAAGAAACGCACATCGTTTTCGGAGAACATACGGAGGTCTTTTACCTGGTATTTCAGGTTGGCAATGCGTTCCACGCCCATGCCAAAGGCATAACCGGAAAAAATTTTGGAGTCAATTCCGCAGTTTTCCAATACATTTGGATCAACCATGCCGCAACCGAGAATTTCGACCCATCCGGTGTGTTTGCAGAACGGACAGCCTTTTCCTCCGCAGATATTACACGAAATATCCATTTCGGCACTTGGTTCGGTGAATGGAAAATAAGAAGGACGCAAACGGATATCGGTATTTTCGCCGAACATTTCTTTGGCAAAATACATCAATGCTTGTTTCAGATCTGCAAACGACACATCTTTGTCGATATACAATCCTTCCACCTGATGGAAAAAGCAGTGTGCACGGTACGAAATGGCTTCGTTGCGGTAAACACGGCCGGGAAACAACATCCGAATAGGTGGTTTTTGATTGGTCATGACCCGCGATTGAACTGACGAAGTATGGGTACGAAGCACTACATCAGGATTTTGTTCGATAAAGAAAGTGTCCTGCATGTCGCGGGCAGGATGTTCGGGCGAAAAATTCAGTGCACCAAATACATGCCAGTCGTCTTCAATTTCTGGTCCTTCGGCAATTGTAAAACCGATACGTGAGAAAATGTCAATTATTTCGTTTTTAACCAACGAAAGCGGATGACGCGTTCCGAGTTTTATCGGGTCGGCACTTCGCGTTAAATCTGTTTTATTGTCTGTATTTTCATTTCCGCTAAATGCATCTTTCAATTCGTTTATCTTGTTTTGAGCTGTGTTTTTGAGTTCGTTGAGCAATTGGCCAACATCTCGTTTATCTTCGTTTGCCACGTTTCTGAAATCGTTGAAAAGTTCAGAAATTTGACCTTTTTTACTCAAATATTTAATACGTAGCGCTTCCAGTTCATCCTGGTTTGCAGCGGCCAGTTGGTTTACTTCTTCCAGCAGTTGATTAATCCGATTTTTCATTTTTTTTATTCTTTTACTGGCGCGATTAAGCTTGTTTTCAGCTATTTTGTATATTCATTAACGGGTAATTCCATTTGTCAATTAGCTTGCAAAAGTAATCATTTTTTACCAAAATAAGATCTTCAGGTTGCAAAAATGAAATGTGTTCAAAAAAAAAGGATTACAAATCGTTTTTTATCTGAATTTTACCTTATATTTGTCAAACGCTAATTTATTTCAGTATGAGCATTGATAATATCCTCCAATTCCTGAAAGAATTGAAAATCAACAATAACCGTGAATGGTTTGCCGAAAACAAAGCTAGGTATGATCAGGTTCGAATAGAATTTGAAAAAATCAGTTCCGATTTAATAGTGGAAATATCCAAATTTGATGAAGATATCAAACATGTTGAAGTAAAAGATTGCGTTTTCCGTATTTATCGGGATATTCGCTTTTCGCTTGATAAAACACCCTATAAGACACATTTTGGTGTGTTTATAGCTGCTGCAGGTGGAAGAAAAAGTCAACATGCGGGATATTATTTACATCTTGATCCTACAGGTTCTTTCGTATCCATGGGTGTTTGGTGTCCCAATCCGAATATGCTGAAAGCGTTACGACAAAGTGTGTATGATAATATTGAAGAACTGAATGAAATCAGAAAAAACCCGGAGTTCTCGCAGTATTTTACTGATTTTTTCGAAGAAGATAAACTCAAATCTGTGCCAAGCGGTTTTCCAAAAGATTTTCCCGATGCCGAATTACTTAAACTGAAACATTATCTGGTTGATTATCAATTGAAAGATTCAGATTTTAAATCGGAAAATTTTATTACTCATATTGCCGGAATAATGAAATGTGCGTATCCTTTTAATCGATTTTTGAATTATACGATCGACGAAACAAATTCATAATTCATAATTAATAATTAAACTGTTTACTGATAACTTTTCACTGAAAATATATGATTTTAGACACGTTGGGGAATGCCGGATTGTACGAATCAGTCCATCCCCGTTTCAAACAGGCTTTCGATTTTTTACGTAACTCAGATTTAGATTCACTTCCGTTTGGAAAAATTGAATTAGATGGTTCTAATTTGTTTGTCAGTGTGGTTGATATCATTGGAAAAACGGCTGAAGTAGCACGCATGGAGACTCACAATCGCTATATTGATATTCAAGTTCCCGTTACGGGCACTGAAACTATGGGTTGGATTGCAGTGAATAACCTAAAAGAAGTAACTCAACCATACGATGCCGAGAAAGATATAGCTTTTTTTGGAGATAAAGCATCTAATTTTTTATCGGTTCAGCCGTATGAATTCGTGATATTTTTCCCTGAAGATGCGCATCAACCCGGAATTTCCACAGGACAACATAAAAAAGTGATTGTAAAAGTGTTGGTGTAATTTTCAGTTCTTTTGATGTTGAAATTCTATTGTTTTTGACTGAACTGTTATAAAAAAAATAAATTTTTAGCGCATGAAAGATCTATCTATTTTAAAATCCGATCCGTGGCTGGCACCTTTTGCCGGTGCAATCAGCGGACGTTACGAGTATTTTGAAAGTGTAGAGAAAAAATTGGTTCCCGAAGGTCAATCTTTATCAGGATTTGCTACCGGTTATCTATATTTTGGATTACATCGGTTGGCTGATGGTTGGATTTTCCGCGAATGGGCGCCCAATGCTACCGCCATTTTTATGATTGGTGATTTTAATAACTGGCAACGTCATCCCGATTATCAACTAAAGAAAATGCAAAACGGCATCTGGGAAGTTCGTTTGCCCGATTATGCCATTGCGCATTCTCAACTGTATAAATTATTGGTTGAATGGGAAGGTGGGAGTGGCGAAAGAATTCCGGCATGGGCACGAAGAGTTGTTCAGGACGATACAACCAAAATTTTCAGTGCGCAGGTTTGGAGTCCTTTTCAGCCTTACAAGTTTAAAAACGCCAAATTTATACCAAAAACGGATCCTTTGTTGATTTACGAATGCCATATCGGAATGTCAAGTTCCGAGGAGAAAGTATCAACCTACGAAGAGTTTCGCACAAGTGTATTGTCCCGTATTTCACGCGCCGGTTATAACTGCATTCAAATCATGGCCATTCAGGAACATCCATATTACGGCTCGTTTGGCTATCATGTTTCAAGCTTTTTTGCCGCTTCTTCCCGTTTCGGTACGCCCGAAGAACTCAAACATTTAATTGACGATGCTCATGAGTTAGGAATTTCCGTTATTATGGATATCATTCATTCACATGCAGTTCGCAATGAGATAGAAGGATTGGGACGTTTCGACGGAACACCTTACCAATATTTTCATGGTGGCTCGCGTCGCGAACATCCGGCATGGGATTCGCTTTGTTTCGATTATGCAAAACCCTCCGTACTTCATTTTTTGCTTTCCAATTGCAAATTCTGGTTAGAAGAATATAAGTTTGACGGCTATCGGTTCGATGGCATAACTTCCATGTTGTATCGCAGTCATGGGTTGGGCGAAGATTTCAACGGCTATGAATCTTATTACAATATGAATCAGGACGGTGATGCTATTTGTTACCTGACGTTGGCAAATAAATTGATACACGAAGTGAAT
Organism: Paludibacter sp.; assembly: GCA_017882285.1. Taxonomy (GTDB): domain Bacteria; phylum Bacteroidota; class Bacteroidia; order Bacteroidales; family Paludibacteraceae; genus Paludibacter. Next base: position 29,931 of record JADGPS010000017.1, read on the forward strand.
CCGAATGCCATTACCATTGCTGAAGAAGTGAGCGGAATGCCCGGATTAGCAACTAAAGTAGAAGATGGTGGAATTGGTTTCGATTACCGCATGGCTATGGGAATCCCTGATTTCTGGATTAAAATGATCAAGGAAGTAAAAGACGAAAACTGGAAAGTAGGTCATATTTACTGGGAATTGACCAATCGGCGTGCCGACGAAAAAACCATCAGCTATGCCGAAAGTCACGATCAGGCTTTGGTGGGCGATAAAACCATTATTTTTCGCCTGATTGATGCCGAAATGTACTGGCACATGCAACGCGGCGATAATACCTTGACGGTCGACCGTGGTGTGGCATTGCACAAAATGATTCGACTTATCACGGCTACCACTATTAATGGTGGGTACCTGAACTTTATGGGAAATGAATTCGGACATCCCGAATGGATTGATTTTCCGCGTGAAGGCAATGGTTGGTCGCATAAATATGCCCGTCGTCAATGGGAGCTGGTTGATAATGAAAAGTATTTATATAATGCTCTGGGTGAATTTGACCGCGCCATGATAGCCCTGATAAATTCAGTTTCGGAATTTAACGAAACTCCTGTTCAGCAATTATGGAGCAAAGAGGATGATCAGGTGTTGGCTTATCAGCGAGGTGATTTGGTGTTTGTATTTAACTTCAATGGTTCAAAATCATTTACCGATTACGGCATTTTGGCTGATAAAGGAAGTTATAAAATTGTGCTTAATACCGACGAAAGCATTTTTGGAGGTTTTGACCTGATTGATGAAAGTATTGACCATATTACTTTGCCCGATCCGACAGAAACTTCAGGCAAAGAATGGTTGAAACTCTATATCCCTGCACGTACGGCTTTTGTGTTGAAGAAACAATAGGACGACTTCATCTAATTTATAATTGCGATGCAGTTGATCATTTATATGATTGACTGCATTTATTTTAAATGTAATTTATCAGATTAAATCTTATTCAATTTTTATCAATCGAACATAATCCAGCATTGCCTGGTTCACCTCGATATTCATATTCTCATTTTCAGGCATAAATTCCAGTTTCAGATGATGGACTCCCTTTTTCAACCATACTCTCATGGAGTTACTGTATCCCCAGTTTGACCATTCACCTATACCACGTTGTGGGAAGATCTGGGCACCCAACCGAACATCGTCAACAAAGAGCGTCCGTATGGCACATTTGTTTTCTGTGTTCGTTGGTCCGTTTCCATTGGCATAGCACCAGTCAATGGCATATAATCCTTCTGCAGGAGCTTCAATGTCCATGCTGACGGTCCGGTTTATTGTCCGGCTGATTTCTACAAATCCATTACCCGAATAACCATGGTAGGGCAGGGTGGATGGTGTCAGGTATTTTTCAACTTCATAAACCTGAATGGTTGAATCGGGATATATCCTGACAGGTTCACTGGCAAAGGAAGCAATCCCGTTTTTATCAATGGCCTGTACCTGAAACTCACCTGACTCACCTGATGGTATAGTATAAGAAGTAGCAGTCGTTTCTGCCCGTAGTTGTACGTTTTTCAGTATCCTGTAATTCGTTGCACCTTCAATAACTTTCCAAAGCAATTTCCCGTTCTCATAAATAGCTATTGGAGTTACCGGTGAAAATTCATTTTTAACCAGATGGATAGGCTGTTTATCCAATTCGTTATTGGCAAGTGTGATTTTTACAGTATGTTTACCTGTTAGGGCAGTAGATATAACAAACGTTTTTTGTACTTTCCCATCCAGTTCAAATGAAGCTATTTTATTTCCATACCCGTTCATATCTATGTCAAGGTTGGCTTTGCGGTAGCGAAAATTATTCAGTCTCCTGTTAGCTGACATAATTTTAGGAACAAAAGGTTCAAACCTCAACCCGTTTTCTTCAAAGCGGATTCCGAAAATTACTTTGTGAATGATACTGATATTGCCCGACAGGCTCCATAACATATTGCTCGAATTGATCTGTGTACCTGCCCAGTCACCATTATCTGCCACCATGTTTTCTTTGTTTGTCAGGAACATGGCAGCACCCCGGTAAATGGAGGCAATACTGTGGAGTACACTTTCTTCGTTTCCGGTTTTGGCTCCTGCCCATAGCCAGTAGGTTTGTACAAACGGCCACACGGCATTGTTGTGATATGGCGGAATATCCCCTATCTGAGGAAACACGCAGGGAATGCCATAATCAACTACCGGGACATTTTGTACCACTTCCTTTTGACGTGCTGCATCGGCTACGTCAAAAACCACACACAATGCTTCGCCCAGGGCTTCAGAACTCGGTGAAAGAATCTGGTAATTTCGTCCGTACAGGTATTGCCCGTAATATTTCTTTTCAGGGTTCCATAGCCGGGAATTGATACTTGATTTAAGCTCTTCTGCTAATTGGGTATATTTTTTACCGGTAAGTTTATCATTCATCAATTCGACCATGCTGCCTGCCACTTTCATTGCCTGGTAATGGAGTGCATTAGTACCGAGGTTTTTGCTTTCAAAGATATCCGCAGGTTGCATCCAACACGGGTAAGTTTGTTCCCGCCAGTCAAGGAAGGATGATTCCCCTTTTACCAGACCTGTTTCGGTGTCATGATCGACCATGATATCATCTTCGATAGAGTTTTTGATAATCGGGTATACTTTTTTAAGCCAGTCCCGGTCACCGGTCACTTTATAGATTTCCCAGGCAGCCACCGCCCATATCATCCGGTCGGTGGAAGCTGGCCATGCACCACCTGTCCCTGTATCCTGAATGATGCGTCCGTTGGTATTTACTTTCCGCATCAGGCTGTTTTGAGATACTTTAGGCTGCATATACGCCATGGAGAGAATGATGCTGTAGCTCACGTCCCTGGTCCATACTCCGGGCCAGGATATTCCTGTGCGCAAGGTGCTGTCCTTTTCGATGGCTTTCTGCATTTCCTCTACCGACAAATTATAAATGGCTGATTCCAGGATATTGGGCGATTGGTATTGAGGAAAAGCCCCAATGTCTTTTATCAGTTTCCACGTTTTTAATTTAACGGCTTCTTCCTTTTGCGGGTTAAGTTTCAACACGACTTCATAGATCCCATCCCCATCCGGATCGGTAAGCTCCAGATCTTTATGATAAGTCAGGTTATCAAAATTCCACACCATGGGAACTGTATTGCCGACTACATATACACTTTTAAAGTCTGCTTTGTATAGTTTGGTGCCGTTGAAATTGGTATAATACCCGGACTTTTCAAACTGAGCAAGGACAGGACGCATATCGAGCCTTATTTTCAACTGGGTATTTGGTTTTAAATAGGTATTGGCCGGTACAGGTTGTTTGTCTGTGTATTGTGTTCCAAAAGTGATGACAGGTGTTTCACAACTTTCCTTACTCAGGCATACAAATTCATGGTTTACTCCCGGAAGCATCTCATTATCCAGTCCGTTGATGGAGAACTTAAACGAAATACGCGGACTCTTAAATGCTGTCACCTGACTCTGGTAATCCGATTGCATTTCATTGGGTGACAAGGATGTGGCGGTAAAGTTTCCTTGAACAACATGATTGGTGAAAACACTGAAAGCAGGGGAAGAGTAAATTGGTTTGTTATTTTGTGCCGATAAAATAGTAGCTAATCCCAAAAACAGGATATTGAAATAAGATATTTTCTGTTTCATATTGTTTACTTTCAATTCTTCATTGCAAAGTTAGTGTAAATAATTAGCAATTTTTAAGAACTCGTGTTATTTGATTCTTTATTTTCCTGACAATTAACAAACATATTATTTAGATTAATATTCAACCACAACCATATCCCAATACCTTAACTCAGGAAGTATAAAACTGACTTTATTATTCAGTTGGGTAAAATTCAAACTTCGTGAAGTTCCACCAACAAAGTCGGGTGTGGCGACCCATATTTTCCTGACTGTTTTATCTGTTGTCAACACCATTTTTGCATCCTTTATCAATGCCGGCATAACTTGAATTCCGTCATTATCCCTCCAAAGTTGAGTCGTTGAATTTGAAAAGTTTATAAAGTGTATGACTTGTGAATTATCGTATTTCTTACCAAATATTCCCACATACCCTGAAGATGCCGGCCAAACAGCAACGGACATTTTAGTATCGGCAGAAGAAATGTCAACAGTATTAAATGTACCCCCATCACGCAATAAATTTTGATAAGCCACCAGAAAATCATAATAATTAACCAACGATTTTTTCAGATCATCTTTCATGGTCAGATAATTATTCGGAAAATATTCTTTACAAAGCATGTGTTCTCCCAATTCAAGATGGTCGCCACCGAAAGCAAAAATAACAGCATTGGCCATTAATACTGATGGGGTGTTGAAATATCCCGGACTATTAGCCTTATCATAATTCATGTATGCAGCAAGTACTGTATTTTTAGAGTTATTGCTTAATGCATTATTTTGTTTGATGATATTTACCAAATCATTATAACTGTCTGAAGGACTCCAAACCTCTGAATATAAAAAATCGCTTGTTGACGTGGCAATCCCCTGTTGACCATACTGAGCAACAGCATTCATAACATTATATTTATCAGGTATTGCCGTCTTAATAATATCAATATACGATTTAAACGATGCAGCCAGATTCATTGATGTACCATCATATTTGAAACGTAGGCCTCTGTCACCCAACTGATCCATATGATATCCATCGAAGGCAAGGAACTTATATACATTTTTAGTCTCTGCAATCATATAATTTTGCCAACCGGTATTTGATGGGTCTAACAGATATAAATTACTGATAAAAGGTGATGGAAGTGAAAGAATATCGCGATTAGTATGCGTATTGTCATTATAAATGTACCATTCTTTATTAACTCCATCAACATCGGCATTATTCCATGCTCCATAGACGAGGTCATAGAACATGGTTTTCATGTTGTAATTATGGGCAACTTTGATATATTTTTCAATAGTATTAAAATAAATATCCCTGTTCCCGATATCTTTCCAGTTAGTAGCAGGTGTCAAGCCGGTTAAAGGCAGTGGTTTGTGATGTTTATTTTGCCAGTCGTAGAATTGTAAACCGTTAATATGATATCTGTTCAAATTATTGACAACAGCATTTATTGAATCATCAGATATTTGATCGAATTTAGATAGAAAACCGTAACGGGGAAACTTTTTCCAATCAGACGACACATCAATTCCGATAGTTGCATAAATAGTTTCAACATTGTTGACAGATGAGTATACTTCAGCAATATATCCGCGATAATCATCAGCAGGTGTTTGCCAATTCCAGGTTGAAGCAGTCACCGGAAGATCCGAAAGTACGGTGTTCAGAAACTTATACCTGACTTTGACCGAAACCGAAAGTTTGGCATAGTCTATTGTAAAATTGACAGCTTCCCCAGGTTTATAGCTTACTTTATCGGTAGAGATTGATACATTGTTATAATTCGGAGTGACAACATTTGCCGGAGCATCAGGGATGATTTCCGGCTCATTTGCTTTACAACTATAGGTTGCGAAGATCAGAAATAATGCTGTTAAATATATTATTTTGGTTTTCATTAGCGTAATTGATTCTTTTATCAAACAACTTTAGAATTTGAAGTGTTTTTGATAGTTTTAAAATCACAAATTATTAAGGGGTTGCTCTGTGTTTTTTACAGAGCAACCCCTATCTGAAACTAAACAATTATTGTTTTACAAAGCTTATTGAGAGCGTTTCAATATTGACCGTAATTAAATAATTTCCGGCTGATGTTATACTCCATTTATTGTCGTCTGCCTGGCCTCCGATATGTCGGTACATGTGTGTATTATCAGTTCTCTCATACATATCCTGACCCCAATCGGAATTCTGGTTTACAGGGAATTTAAAATCACCGGCAACCATAGGTCCATTGTAAATAAATATGCAGCCATCGGTGGCATCTTCAGTCATTTGAATGGCACTGGTAATTGTCCAGCCAATAGGTGTTGCATCACCAACCATATAGAGTTTCTCCCGATAAATACTAATCGAATTGTTCAGCAAATTAAGTGTGATCGTGTAATAACCTTTCTTGGCTATCGTCCATTTATTATCATCAGCATCACCACCGTGATGCAGGTACATATGTGTATCATCCACTTTCATAAACATATCCTGTCCCCAATCGGAATTCAGGTTTACCGGGAATTTAAAATCGCCGGCTTTCATAACGCCTGTATAAGTGAAAATGAACGGATTTGTAGTGTTTTGAACCAATGGGGTTGAATGTGAAATATCCCAACCGTTTGGTGACGCATCACCTACCATATAAATGGTGCTATAAGGCGGTAAGTCAGCTTTGTTGATCGATACGGTTAAATCCAAGAGACTGACTGTTACTTTGTAAACAGCTGCCTCAGTTATATTGAACAAATTGTCGGCTTGTCCTGCATCAGTTCGTAAAATAAGTTGAGAATCACTGTTGCCTTTATTATACGATGGAAGAATTTGTCCCAAGGTAGTAATAAACTTTAAAGAACCTGTATTTAATGAACCCGTATATACAAAAACTGTTGGATCATTCTGAGGAGTTAATGCCAGTGCATTATTTACATCTGTTCCTTTTGGAGATGCACTTCCAAACAAATACAATGTTTTGCTTACCGGTTTATAGCTTGTCACCGAAATGGTTACAATATTTGAAATGTCATTAACTACCGGATCAGAATAAACTGTAGCGATAACCCGTGCTTCTAAATCTGTAACTGAACCTGGAATAACACCCCATTTTGTCAACAAACTGTCATTTAATGCGCCCACATTAAAACTGTTGATATATATTCCTTTTCCCATATTCAGGCTGATAGGTTTAGAAAAATTATTTCCTTTTTTATCAACCTGAAGATTATAGGATATCGAAGATCCTGTACCATGATTTGTACCCGTTGTCCATGTCAAATCAACGGCTCCATTATTAATATCTTTCTGTTTTAAGACCAAACTTGTTTTTGAAACAGATAGTGCAAGTGGTCCTGATTTTACAATATTGTCAGGCAATTCTTCCTGACATGCTGAGAATAAAAAGACAGCCAAAATTGATATCAGCATTGTTCCTGTATATTGTTGGAGCTTTTCTTTTAAAATACTCCAAAGATTTAGTTTTTCCATATTGTTTTTTCGATTATTTTATAGTTAAACAAAGATTAATATCCTGTATTTTGTGTTAGATTTGGATTGGCATCCCGCTCTTTTTGGGGAACAGGGAATATCAAATATTTCGAACTCATATTTAATCTTCCTATTGAATGTAGAAAATCAATACCATATTGTCCTTTATTTATCCGTATCAAATCAAACCAGCGTTGTCCTTCAAAGGCCATTTCCATTCGGCGTTCGTGCAGTATTTTTTCCCGTAGGGTAGTCTGATCCAGTCCGGTTACATTCAGTAACCCCGCTCTGACCCGCACTTTATTTAATGTGGCATTTGGATCAGTAGCCAGTAATTGTGCATCTGTGGTTCTGCCCAGTTCATTCAAAGCTTCTGCTTTCATTAGCAGAATGTCAGCATATCGAAGTACCGGAAAACCTGCAGGGACGTTTTCTGGACTACTGGCAATTGATATGGGGACTAAGAATTTCCGTAAATTAAATCCTGTCGTTGAAAAAGTTTTCTGATAGTTTATACCATCAAACTTCGGGCAACCTTCATAAAGAACTGTTACGTCTTTACGCATATCTCCGGCTTCGTATGAATTTACAAATTCCTGTGTGGGTTGATCCCAACCATATGCTCCTGCAACCATATTCGAAGCGCGGGGCCCGGTAAATACGCTTACCCACGACGATTGATTTTCATTTGCCCAAAAACTATATCCGCCATTGGCTGTATATTGAATTTCAAAAAGGGATTCTTTTGTATTCTTGTTTGTCCAATCAAAATTATCTGCATAATTCGCATTCAGCGAATAACCCAATGCTGTTACCGAATCACAAAGATTTACAACATGTTGCCAGTTATTCCCCTGGCATAAATATACTTTTGCCAGCATCCCGATAGCTGATCCTTTTGAGGCGCGGCCTACATCGGCTCCTGAATATTGTTCACGGGGAGGCAACAGGGTAATGGCATTATTCAAATCCGATATAATCTGACTGTTCACTGTTGCCTTTGAAGTCCTGAAAGGACGAAGATCACCTCCCGGTTCAACAGGTTGAAGTACCAATGGTACATCTCCAAAAAATTCTGTCAGAATGAAATAGTAGTGTGCACGAAGGAAATATGCTTCTCCTAAAACCCTGTTTTTGACGTTCTCACTGATAGTCATTCCAGGAACTTTCTGTAGAATTATATTGCAACGTAAAATTCCGGGCCATGGTCCCCGCCACATATCAAGTACACCCTGATTGTCGGTTGAAGTCACAAAGTTTTCTTCATCCTGCGTTTCAATGCCATCGGTACCACCTCCGCCACCGGTAATACTGTTACCGGCCATAATGTCGGTTGTCCACATGCGCATATTATATAATTTAGGCCATTGCAACGGTTGATAAGCTCCATTAATAGCTCCAATGGCATCAGCTTCGGTCTGAAAGAAATTTGATGTATTAATTGTATCTTCAGGAGCTTTGTTCAGAAAATCGCTGCTGCATGCTGTGATAAATAACGCCATGACAGCTATAGTGAAATATTTATTGAGTTTCATATTCATTTTATTTTTTGTGATTAAATACCAAGGTTAACGCCAATACTATAAGTCCGTGTAACAGGATAAACATTGTTATCAATACCATTTGTTCCCACTTCAGGGTCAATTCCACTGTATTTAGTTAATGTAAACAGGTTTTTAGCAGAAAGGTAAAATCTGGCAGTCGAAATATGAATCTTTTTCATCACACTCACAGGAATTGTATAACCCAGAGTTACATTCTGAATTCTCAGATACGATCCATCTTCAATATATCTGTCCGATTGTCTGGTGTTTTTATTTGGATCGTTAAACACGGCTCTTGGCATGCTATTACTTGTCCCTTCGCCTGTCCATCTGTTTAAGGTTGCTATGGTTTGGTTCTGTGCTATGGACATGGCTTCATTCCAAAGTCTGTTTGCATTGAAAATCTTGTTTCCTGCCACTCCTTGCAAAAATATACTCAAATCAAAACCTCTGTATGCAAATGTATTGTTCATGGCGAAAATGAAAGTTGGATTTGGACTTCCCAGAAACGTACGGTCCTTATCGTTGATTACCCCATCATTATTCAAATCTTTGAATCGGATATCACCAGGCGAAGTACGGCTGTTTGGATTACTTCCCGGAACCTGGGAAGCATGGCTATCAACCTCTGATTGATTCTGAAAAATTCCATCGGTCACAAATCCGTAAAACTCATTGATTGGAACGCCCGCCTGTAATAATGCCAGGTTGTAATTCAACCCAATGCTTCCCGTTGACATGGGTACCGTATCGTTTATGCTTACTACTTTATTCTGGTTATAGGACAGGTTAAAGGAAGTATTCCAGGTGAACTTTCCGGTTAAATTTTTAGTATTTATCGTAATCTCGATCCCTTTATTTTCCATATTCCCTGCATTAATCGACGGAACTAAGATATCAGAGTACCCGGTTGAAACAGGTACTGACATTGGTACCAACATTTTATCGGTCTGTTTTAGATAGGCATCTACGGTAACATCAACCCTCTGATTGAATAAGGTGGCATCAAAACCGATATTGGATTGTTTTTGACCTTCCCATTGGATGAATGGATTCGGCATAACGGTTGGTGCTATTGCAGAAACTAATTTATCATTGAAATTGTATTTTACGGTATTAAGGGAAGATGCGAAAGAATAATTCCCTATATTCTGATTTCCTGTAACACCATATCCTGCACGGATTTTCAGGTCATTTACAAACGTAACGTTTTTAAAGAAGTCTTCCTGTGAAAGACGCCATGCAATAGATGCAGAAGGGAATAATCCGTATTTGTTTCCCGAACCGAAGCGTGAAGAACCATCCCGTCGAATAGTTGCTGTAACCAGATACTTATCATTGTATGCATAATTTACACGACCCATCAATGAAAATAATGATGAACTATAGGTTGACCCATCAATTGTTGGTTGATCGAGACCATTTCTCAACTGTTGTGTTACATTGCTTTGAAAATCTTTTAATGATGCATTAATAAAGTTATTGCGGTTTTCCTGTGCACTGGTACCGGCCATCACTCCAATACGATGCTTGTCGAAGGTATGTTCATACGTAATTGTATTATCCCATAACCAGGTCAGGTTTTTATTATATTGTTGCCACAAATACGAACTTGAATTAACGTTGGAATCCCAGATATAATTAGGTGCCCATGTGCGTGAATCCCAAAAATTGGCCTGTAATCCGAAGGTTGATTTTAATTTCAGGTCTTTTATTATCTCCAGTTCGCCAAAGACAGAACCAATCAAATTATAGCCATTGGTTGCCTGGTCAACTGTTTTAGCCAATCCAATCGGATTTACGATATCACCTGCATTTATTGGCAGTCCAATCGGACCTGAATAGTTCCCGTTTGCACGATAAATCGGTTGAGTAGGTAAAGCCAGCATGGCATTTTGAATGCTGTAATTTCCGCTTGTCTTGATATCGTGATTAAGAGTCAGGCTATTTCCGAAGTGCAGGTATGAAGTAATTTTGTTATCCGTATTCAACTGGAAAGTGTATCGTTTGTATCCGGTATTGATAACAATTCCTTCTTGATCAAAATAATTGCCGGATACATAGAATTTGTTTTTTTCATTTCCTCCGGAATAATCTAATGAGTAATTTTGCATGGGTGCAGTATTGAAAAGAGCTCCTAGCCAATCAGTTCCTGTGCCAAGACTTGTCGGGTCCACGAATTCAGGATTCAGAGCTACTCCTGCGTTGTTCAGCATGTCATTATGTAATGAGGCAAATTGGGATGCATTAAGCATCTTGATCATGTTGGTTGGATTTTGCAATCCATATGAATAATTGAAATTCAGCCGGGAGTTACCAGTGCTTTCACCGTGCTTTGTAGTAATAATAACAACACCATTTGCACCACGGGCTCCGTAAATAGCACAGGCAGATGCATCTTTCAGTACCTGAATAGATTCAATATCATTCATATTCAATTGATTCAAACCTCCATCGATAGGGAGACCATCGATTACTACCAACGGATCATTATTATTGATAGTCCCTGATCCACGAATACGGAATGAGGCATCAGTACCCGGAACACCCGATGAAATCACCTGTACACCGGCTGCACGTCCCTGCATGGCATCGCTCACACTGGGAACAGGCAATGATTTCAAATCGCTGCTTTTAATGGTGGCAACCGATCCTGTCAAGTCTTTCTTGCGTTGGGTTCCATACCCTACGACCACCACCTCATCTAATGTTTCTGTTCCTTCTTTCAATTCAATTCGAAGGTTTTGTTCATTGGATGTTATTTCGCTCGAATTATAACCAACATACGAAAAAATAAAGACCGGGTTTTTTACAGATGCTACCGGAATAGTAAATTTTCCGTTTATATCTGTCATTGTGCCGGTGGTTGTTCCTTTAATCAGGATACTTACACCGATCAGAGGTTCTCCCTTTACATCGACGACAATGCCGGAGACAGTTTTACCGGTAGTTTGAGCAACTACATTGGGCAGGGCAAATAGCATGCAACAGAAAAAGAGCATGCCAATTAGACTTCTTTTCAAATTGACCATCATTTTGTTATTTAAGGTTACTATAAATTCTTGTTGTACGAAAAACGTTTGTTCAAACACTTAAATGATTCTAAGTTTTTAATTGAAAATTCGACTTTCGACGATGCAAATATATATGCTTTCATCACACCCTGTTTTCATTGAAATTAAAATGTAGTCAGAATGACAGACCATTAGCATTATACCTATGGATAACAAACAGATAGAACTTTACAAATTCAAAAAAAAGTAGTGCTTTTAGAGTAAAAAAAGAGGTCTTCAGGCTTATTTTAACCCTGAAGACCTCATCTAATAGTATGTTTTTTATTTTGTATTTGTTCCAATCCGCATAACATTTGATTCAAACTCATCACGCGGTCCTGCAGATTTGTTTCTGAGTTTCGTTCTGTAATTGTAAATGGTGGATAAAGAATAACGTAGAAAATGCGATATTTTTACACTGTCGGTAATTCCCAGACGAATCAAAGCAAATATCCGTAATACTGTGTTGAGCAGTTCTCCCTGTTTCAGTTGTGTTTCCTCATTATCAATCAATAAACGGGTAAAGTCTTCAACAAAGGTTGGAAAAAGCTGAAGAAAAGTACTGTCGAAGTTCGTATAAAACTCTTTTAGCTCATCCTCTATAAACTGTTTCGATTTGATGGCATGCAATAAATCATCTATTTTTCCGGCTGCAGCGGTTTTGTTGAGCAAACGCCGGTAATCATCCAACTTATCAATATAAGCAGAGCACTGATCCATATACCTGCCAATATATTCTTCTTTAATCAGATTGGCTTCCTGTAATGTATCGTTCGTGTCTTTCAGTTGATAGTTGATGGCCGACAATTCATGATTCAGGGTGTTTAATTGGTCGTTGGCTGTGCTTAGTTTTTTTCGTGCTATTGCTAATTTTTTCATTTGCCTGTACACGAAAAATACAGCTATCATAAGCAAGAAGGAAAGAATGCTAATGCTGATAAGTGAGATTAACATCAATCGTTGGTGCGATTCGGTTTGATGTTGATAAGCTTTATCAATAATCGGCACCATTTGGGAAATTTCAAAAGTTCGCAAACGGGCATTACAAAACAAAGCATCATCAAGCGAACGTCTAATGTATTTATACGCTCTGTCTACATCTCCATCTTCATACAACGAAAATGCCAGCAATCTCAACGATATATATTCTTTTGTTGCCGATTGTAAATCGTTAATAGACGAAACTGCCAGCCATTTTTTTTCTAAGTCCCTTTCGTGTTTACCATGATAGGCTAACGCTATACTATAGGCAATAATGGCCCGGTCATGTATACTCTCTTTGATGGTTGGAAAATAATCCAATAACAGTTTAAGTGCTTCATCGTACTGCTTGTTGACTATCAGTTGATCCGATTTTACCATGACATGCGTTCCTGAACCCGGTGGATTAGTGACTAACAATGAATCACGGTATGCGTCTGTTATTTCCTGATATTGTTTTTTTTCCTGACTCGTCATAGTGTAGTCCGCCATAAAACCATAAACCGTCCTGTAAATGTGGAAATAATAAGCTTTTAAGTCGGGGTAATCCCTGACATTTACGACGTTCAGAATATCCATGCTTTCCTTATACATTCCGGTAATTCCCATAATGGAAGCCAGATTTAATTTGACTTCTGTCAGATCACGTTTATTATTCAGTCTTTCGGCAATTTGAAGTTTTTTTTGGGCATAAACAAGTGCTGAATCCGATTTATATAGTTTGTACTCATCATATAGTTGTCCGCAAATAACATAGTGTTGCTGATCGGAAATTGCCATTTTCAGCAAATCTTTCAGTTTATTCAGCTTCTCCTCTTTCAGGTTCGAGTATACCTGGTAATTTTCAACAGTTTTGTCCAATACATGTAATAATGAATCCATTTCACTTTTTCCAAATAAGAATAGAGGGAACAGTGAACAAATTGAAATAACAAACCATCTTTTCATTAACGAGAAATTTTATTTCTGCAAATATATGAGAATATTTTTAGTTTATTGTATCAATGTGAAGATATTTACCAATTTAAAAATCTACAAATGATTAAAAAAAGAATTTTCATCAAGAATTATTACAATTTTAAAATTAGAAAGAGGATGTCTTGAGTGAGACATCCTCAATTCTTCCGGATATACTCATTATTTGTACAAATCTTCGAACACGTTGTTGGGCATTTTGGCTGATAAAGGAAGTTATAAAATTGTGCTCAATACCGACGAAAGCGTTTTTGGAGGTTTTGACCTGATTGATGAAAGTATCGACCATATCACTTTGCCCGATCCGAAAGAAACTTCAGGCAAAGAATGGTTGAAACTCTATATCCCTGCACGTACGGCTTTTGTGTTGAAGAAACAATAGAATTAAGAGCTAAGAATCAAGAACCATGAAGAATTCCCGGCAGTGATAGTTGGGAGTACAAGAGTCAAAACATAAAACCTCAAAGAGCTGTAAGGCCTTTGAAGTTTTGTGTTTTAGGAACCATCCTAATTATCTATAGAAATTTTCCATGTCTGCCCCATCAAAATCGTAAAAAAATTGTGCCAGTTTATTTGTAACGCTTTCTGCAAATTTTTCCCCTTTTTCAGCACTGGCTGCCTTGGGGTTTCCTATTCCGGTATCGACGGTAACTTTAGTCCAGTTTCGTGGAATCCATGCTTGTTTATGGCTGTAGTTTAAATATGCGTTGTAATTAATGTTTGGTATCTATCATTTATCAATCTATACCTATTTAAAGAGAATATATCTTCTGTAGAACCGTT
>JADGPS010000066.1 GCA_017882285.1 Paludibacter sp.
TCGCTCGGCTATGCCGCTACCGCTTCACGGCATCTTCGATTCCACGCTGCTTTCTTTAGCCCTCTTGAGGGGCTTGCCTGCGGCAGGCAGGGTTGGGGGGCTTCATCCGTCAGACAGAAAATAGCGGTCGGTCGGTGGTTCATTTTTTAGCTGGCATTTATTTGCTTCAGGGTTAATTTATATAAAAACTCAGGAGCAAAGTCAGCACCATTTTCCCATGTAATAGTCCACCCATCGAGTGCAAATTGTTTAAAATAATTGATATCTTTAAGCGGAGTAAAAATCTCCCCGTTTAACTGATTTTTTAGATTTACCACACCTTCCACCCCATCATTAAATTTAAGGCAAACTGTATAGTCGGCTAAATAGATTGCACTTGTGATAGTAATAATTTTTGTTTGAACATACGATTGTTCATTTTTGCTATTGGTTGCATATTTTTCGATTGCATTTGAATCGAATATTTTGTTTTCAGCGGCTCGTTTCATAATACTATTAATTAAGTGGTTTAATAGAGTCTAGTGGTTTTTTGTTTTCAACTTTCTCCCAGTTATTCAAGAGCTCATCTTTGTGTAATTCCATCCATTCGAATATAAGCTTCAGTGCTGTTTTAGGCATTTTCCCTTCGATAATACCTTCATTAATTGTGATGATGGCTTTGAAATCCTGATATTCAACATGTATGTGAGGAGGATTATGTTCGTTATAAAACATTTTAATGATAATCCCATAAAATCTACAAATTTCAGGCATGATATTTAATTTTATAATTTTACAACTTCAAAAATAGCCAAAACAATTGAAACTAGAAATTCTTCTCCCACTCATTTGCAACGAGTGGTTGTTGGTTGATTGTTCAAATTCAAACACTATTTTATCCTACAAATAAGATAAGAGTTTGTGTATGTAGTTCAATTTTCTACTAAGGTTGGCAAAGAGTATTCGGTTTTAGTTCATTCAAAACCTTATTTTTCATAATCGAAACCTTAGTAGCAATAAAACAGAAAATGTCTTAACCCTTATTGACTCCTTTCTCCTACTCGTTTTCAACGAGTGGTTGTTGGTAGATTGTTTAAAACAATATAAAACCATCTCTCTTTAACTACGTTCAGCTACTACTTGTCCGTCTACTGACGGAAGCTAATCTCCAGATAGGCAAATGTTTTACAATGAAATGCTAATTCAGCGTTTTCTTTATCTCTTCAATAAATTCAATCATTTCAGCCAACATGATTTCAACTTCTTGCTGAGTGAAACTGATAAATGCATCGTAATCGCCTTTAGTTCTGTTTTGAAATGCGTTGCGTAGAATTTTTCCAAATTTGGAATCCAATTTTTTGGTTGCGATAAATTCTTTATTAAACCAGCCGATTAGTTGATCCTACTTTGATGTCTCAAAACCAGTTGCCAATGCTAAAGCAGTAAGTGAATAATACATACCATAATAAATACGATTCACTGCAATCACTAACTTTTGATTCTTAACAAGAAATCTTGCCAATTCAATTGTTTCAAAAGCCTGCTGTAAACGATATTCAACAAGAGCATCTCTGTCTTTTTCGTCAATCATGCGTGCATCCCCCTCTCTATGGCATTTACATAAATTGGTTGTTTCCCTCGTAAAGTTGACAGTTCTGATTCCACAAGGACATGAGTGTCAGTAACTATACTATATTTCAATTCTATTTCGTAGCTTAAGTCCGAAATTTCTCTTTCTGTTTTCCAATCAGCTTTCTGTTTTAGAATTACTAAAAAATCATAGTCAGAATCCTTTTTAGCCTTGCCAGTCATTCGAGAACCAAACAGAACTACATCTTTCAGATTATCCGAAAGGTGTAGCCTTAAAAGTTGGCTGAAATCGGTTAGAATATCGTGATTGTTTGCATTCATATTTCTGCTTATTTGATGCTTATTCTTCTCTTTTAATACCCCTTCAGGGGGTTTAGGGGCAACTCTTCTCCCACTCGTTTGCAACGAGTGTTTGTTGGGCGATTGTTTAAAACAATAGCCCCGAAGCGTCCAATCGTTTCTTCTCTCTAAAGCCTCCGCCAGCTGGCGGATTGGGGGGTCACCCGTTAGAAAGTGAAATGACCAAAGCAGGTCTTACTTTTGAGCCTTTCAGGTTTGTAAAAGGAAACTCAGGTAATACAATTTCTCCAATTGTGTAATTAGTTGATTCCAAAATAATCCTCCCAATTTATATTTTTATCGTCATTTGTATTAAAAAGCTCCGAAATCCCTACGAGTTGGTACTCTTTCTCACTATCATTCACAGTGAATATTTCATCGTTTATATCATAACCCGAAGACACTTCTTTTGTTTCGATATAAGGTAAAATGATGATTTCTGCCTTCTCTCCAAAACTATCAGGGATATTGAAATTTTTGAAATCTACTTTGGGAATAATCTTTTTAATTGCTTGCATATAATTTTTTGTTTAGATAGTTGCGTACAGTCGTTCGGATTTTTTCTAAACTCTTCTCCCCCTCTTTTGCAACGAGTGGTTGTTGGTTGATTGTTTGAAACAATATAAAGTAAAGAACATCCTATCTACCCACCTTGTAAAGGGTATTTGCTGCAGTAATAAGTCCTTTCTATTTCGTTTATGCTATATTGTAATTTGAGTTTTCATATCCGTAATGCCAATTTACTTGTCCGTAATCTTGGTTTTCTTCTCCGTAAAGTCACTTTGCGTATCTGTAATTTGAGTTTTCTTACAGGTAATTTGGATTTGCTATATGGAAAATTGAGTTTACGTGTACGTGTAATGTGCGTACGCTACCCAACTATAAACTATAAAACTATAAACTGATCTTCTCCCACTCGTTTGTAACGAGTGGTTGTTGGTTGATTGTTTAAAACAATATAAAGTAGACGAGTGAACAAGTAGACGAGTAAACAGTTACACCATTACCCTCCCTGGCAATTGTTTATCAGCTGCACTATAAAATGTCCTTTAGAATAATTAGTCAAGGCTTTAGAATAATAAGTTGGTTTTTAGTGTATCGATACTTTTTTAAGAACAAATTCTCTAATTAATTTGGCATTCTCCATTGCTTTCTTCATATGATAGTTTTCAATTTGCATGAGATTGGGATATCTGACTTCGGAGGCATAAATTGTCAAATCGCTACAAATTTCTAAGATACTCTCAAATTCAGCATCGTAATTAGCCGAAGTCTCACAAAGCACTACTAAATCGTGGGTTTTCTGTAAACGCCCATTATTATAAGCAATGTAACCTTTAAGCATCTTTTCGGCACACTGTTGGCAATGGTAACATACAATTTCGTATTTAGATTTCAATTGCTCCGAAAGTATTGTAACAGCTTCAAGATCGTTTTCGGCATATTCAAACCACAGTAAACCGTCTTTATTTTTATCCATAAATTTTTTGGCCTTCTGTGGAAATAATATATTCAAAAGTAGATTGATTATTTTTCCTGCTATTAAAATCAGCGGTATCACATATCAAAATATCAATAGGCATAGAAACATTTCCTAACAACAACCTTCTGGCTTGTTGAGTAATTTCAATTTTTTTCTTTCCTTTTAAATCAGCAACCACAAAAATATCAATGTCACTATCTTTATTGGCAGTATTATAAGCATACGATCCAAAAAGATAAACTTGCTTAGCATCAATACCCGCTACAAGTATTGTTGATATTTTATCTACTAATGTTTTTATTTTTTTAGTCATCGATTTTGTCTGTTATCAGTTAGTATCCTTCTCCCACTCGTCCCGATAGCGTTCGACTGAGCTCACGCCGAAGTCTCAGTCGAACGCTATCGGGACGGGAGCAACGAGTAGTTGTTGGTTGGTTGTTGAAAACAAAATAAAGTAGACAAGTAAACGAATAGACAAGTAAACAGTTAACTATTAACTCTTAAGAAACAAAATCTACAGGCACCAGCTTAAAACCATAGTTAACCGCCTGTTTATTAATATATTTAAGTTTGCGTTCTTTGAAATATTGGTTATATTCCTCAAGAGGCAAAGGATTAAAGTCAACTTTATCTTTTAGCATTTTATAAAAGATGATTGCTAATTTCCGGGCAGTTGCTTTAATTGCAACCGGAGAACCATTTTTAGCTTTTATTCTTCTGTAAAATTCGCCCAACCAGTTATTATTGGCTTTGAGCGAAGATGCAGCGATAAGAAAAGCTTGGCCTGCTTTATTTTTCTTTTTCATTGGTTTGCTTTTTAGTCTTTTACCACCTGAAGTCCTTGTGTTAGGAGCTAAATTAAGCCAGGAAGTAAAATGCTTTTCTGTCGGCCATTTCGACATATCCGTTCCTATTTCGGATACTATTTCGGCAACAGTGAGTTCGCTTATTCCAAAAATTTCTGTCAAGTCAACACCCGATATATCTTTTAAATAGGAAGAGGCATTAAAGTTAAACTTATTTTTACCATTTGCCTTTCTTCTATTGTTATCTCTGGATGTATTGTCGGCATTGTTTACATTGTTTGCTTTGTCTGCTATTTCTTTGAGAACTGATTCTATTTGCTTGTCGCAATCCACAATTTTATCTCTGTAAACCTGATAAATTTCGTAAGCTTGCTTTAATTCAAATAGATTATCTTGTCTCCAAATACCACGCAAAGATTTTACAATGTCTTCTTTTGAAGCTTTAATTCTTGAATCTGCTAACTCTGCCAAAACATGCGGGTCACGTTCTCCTTGTAATATGGCTTCAATCATTAATAAGCCTGATTTGCCCGTTATGTCTGCTATCACGTTATGCAACTTGATGTTCATTTGATCAAACGCTTTTTGCATGAGCTGAACCTGAGTTGAATAACCCTGAGTCAGATTCTTGCGTTGACGAACATAGGTTCGTAACTCACGGGTTAAATCTTCCGGTTGAAAACTCTTGTTTAGCAAACCGTACGAATGCAACTGTTGAATCCATTGGCAATCTTTTACGTCTGATTTGCGACCTGAAACATTTTTAATGTGACGGGCATTCACCAGAAATACATCGAAGCCATATTCTTCCAAAACTAAAAAGGGTTGAATCCAATACATGCCTGTGGATTCCATAGCTACTGTGTCAATCTTACATGATTTGAGCCAACGAGCCATTTCATGTAAATCATCAGTAAAACTTCCAAATTTGCGAACACTCTGTTCGTCTCTGTCACAGGGAACAGCTACATAATGCATCTGGCTTGCAATATCAATTCCTGCTGCATTAGGTCGTAATAGTTCAAATACGCCTGAATTTAAATCTTTGCTTTTCATATCTCTAAAATTTAAAGATTTAATTCTTTGCTAAGCCACAAAGGTTTATTTAAACTCTTAAGCGGGTTTATCACTGAGGATATCACCAATTATTTTAGCAATTGTGGCTTAAACCATGCTACTAATGGGGTTCGTAACACCATAGTTGTACCGGTCTTAGCTGCAAAGAATGTAAAAGCAAAGTTACTATTATTTCAATTGTTTCATTTAATTTTTAGATTGGTATTTCCAATCTGTAATGCTATGAACTATCAACTTTCAATTATGAACTTTCAACTGTAAACTATGAACTGTCAAGCAATTCAATCTATCCACTTTCTCTGTTTTAGAAAATTCTCGCAATAACTGATATTTTCAACCAGTTGCTGAGTCATATCTATTACTTCGGGAATAAGTTCGCACACCGCTTCGGGAATATACTCATGTGCTATCTGGTTTCGTATATCGCGAATAGTTATCAGTTGATTTGCACTGAAAAGAATTCCTAATTTTTCAGTCGTATTCATCAGATCAATAAAAGGAACATGCGTTTCATGCAGCAACATCCAAATAGTTCGAATAATCTTTTGAGTAAACAAGTCAGAGGATCGATTAAATTTAGAAGTAAGCGAATCGAAAGATTCTTGTTCTTCGAATGAATAATTCGATTTGACACCAATAGCCCTGCACTTTTCGGCTGAATGCTGTAAAGTTTGAATCGAAGCATCTAACAATTGCCATTCAGCATGAAGCAGAATAAGTAATTTCTCGTCGTTTGTGTTCATCACAATTCAATTGAATCGGTTTGAATAAATTGTTTAAAAGCAGAAGCATCGTTGTATGTAAAGTTAACCAGATCAAGTTTCTGCCAACCAAACTTTTTGTAGAAATCTACACGAATTGTTCTGAATATTTTCTTATCAACCGGATGAGTTGTCAATATCATTATATCAATATCACCACCTAACTCATCATCGTTTGTTCTCGAACCAAACAGATACAATTTAGCTCCCGGTATTTTTTCTCCGATTGACTGTTTAAGAAAATATTTTATTTTATCGTCTAATCGCATTTATTGCTTACTAATTCAGTAATCTGTTTCGGAATAAAAAAATACAGATGGTAAGCTGCGCCTAAGAAAGGGACATAGTTATCAGTTAACAGTTGTCAGTGAACAATTATGAACTGTCAACTTTCAATTATGAATTATTTTTTCTTGTCTTCGCCTTCCCCATAGCCATAGCCATAGCCGTATTTATTTCCGTAACCATATCCGTATTTCTTTCCATACCCGTACCGATAGGTGGTTTTATGCATATCGGCAGCGTTCAGTACAAAATACATATTATTAATTTTTTTATGCTGGTACAGATTCGTTGCGTCTTCAATATTCTTTTTAGGCGTATATTCGGCGCGAACCACAAAAAGGTTCAGGGATGCAAACCGGTTCAGCGTATATGCATCTGAAACAATTCCAATCGGGGCAGTGTCCAAAATAATATAATCAAATTTTTCCTTACAATCCATAATCAACTGATCCAACAGGGGTTTTGACAGTAATTCGTTTGGATTTGGAGGTACAGGACCGGCTACTATAATGGATAGATTAGTGTGTATGCCGGAAGGTCGAATAAGTTCTTCGCGACTGAGATTTCCCGAAAGATACAAACTGATACCGGATTTATTGTCCATGCCAATGTATTCCCCTAACTTGGGTTTGCGCATATCCAACCCTATAATCAGCACTTTTTTGTCCAACAATGCTAAACTCATTGCCAGGTTAATACTAATAAAGGTTTTTCCTTCACCGGCTATACTCGATACCACATTGATTACTTTTTTATCCGGTTCGTTCAATATAAACAACAGGTTGGCACGAAGGAGCCGGAACATTTCGGTAAAGCTGTTAGTGCTGTTTTCGTGGATAATAATGTTGCCGGTCTCGTTACTTTTTGGAATCTCACCTAATATCGGAACAATCGAAAATTTTTCAAGTTCATCTTTGTTTTCAACAGAATAACGTAATAAATTACGAATATATAAACCAAGCACGGGTAAAACAAATCCTAAAACTAAAGCTATCAACAGGATGACTACCCTCTTCGGCGATACCGGTGATCCGTTGCTGTGTGGTCTGTCTATCATCTTGGCTTTGGGCACCACCACCGCCATGTTCAGGAAATTTTCTTCCTTTTTCTGGAGTAAAAACAAATACAGGGCTTCTTTGATTCCCTGCTGGCGTTTAATCTCGGTATATTCGCGTTCCTGGCGGGGAATGGCTTTGATGCGTCCTGCATTTTCCCTGTCTTTCTGAATCAGATCCTGACGGGTAATCTGCAGACTGTTTTTTTCGTTTCGTACGCTGGACTGTACTGTACTTAACATACCATCAATCTGGGCTGTCAGGTCTATCATCGCCTGATTGGTGGAGGATGCTGTACGCGAAAGGCGATTACGGTTGAGCAATAACTGGTTATAATCTTTAATCAATTCATTCAGATTAGTGCTTTGTATGCCCGTACCGGAGGGGAGTAACCGGTTGCGGTTTTCTTTTTTGTGGATATAATTATCGAGGTCGGATACAATAGCCAGTTGCGTTTCCACTTCCAGCCTTTTCTGTTCGTAATCGCCGGTTTGCTTAATAAAGAGATCAGCTTCCGATTTAATATCGGTTAACCCTTGTGTTTGTTTATAATTTTCGACCTGCGATTCCACATCCCCCAGTTCACTGGTCAATGTTATGAGCCGGTTGTCGATAAATACTGCCGTATTGCTCGCCACTAAGTTCTGATCTTTCATGTCTTCGCTGTTATAAACATCAATGAGTTTTTTTAGAAAGTCATTACCACATATGATGTTCGGGGTTTTAAGGGTAATATTGACTATGGAAGTTTGCTTGGAAGTCAGATCCATTGTCATTTCACCCAAAAAACTTTCGGCTGTTTTTACCGGATTTTGTATAACAATACCAATAGTCATCGGATTCCGGGGTAAGAATTCAGCTCTTTTAAAATTCACCTGTCCGAAAGGCAAAAGAACCGTACTATCGGTTGATTTTGCTTTTATTTTATATTCTTTTTCTGCATACGTACCGTTAAATTCAAATCCATCTTTCGGAAATACGGTCATTTCAAATTCGACCGCCTTCTGGAGCGTATCCAGTACTGCATCCGGAAGGGACAGATGAACAGGGCAATCAGCTCCATACAGCATTTTATTTCTAAAAGTACCAATTTCGGTATACGTAACATAGAGTCCCAGTTCACGGACGACTAGTTGGGTCAGATCGGAAGTTTTCAATATCTCCAACTCGTTATCCACGTTATTTTTTGTATTCAGAAGCCCGATGTCTTTCAGGGCAGACAGTTCAGGCGTTCCGCCTCCTTTTTTATCATCCTTCAGCAAGACCGTGGATTTTACTTCGTAAATGGGTGTGGTCGTTTTAAGGTACAACACGGCAAGAGCCAGACAGATGACCAGGGAAGCCACAAACCATTTCCAAAAGGAAAGATATTTAAAAAACAGACCCAGTAAATCAATCGGTTGTTCGTTTACTTCTTCTTCAAATTCAGAATATGTACTCATAGATAGTGATTTTTTAATTAATTGTTATTGATTGTTTAGTTGTTTAGTCGATTAACTTGCCTGCGGCAGGCAGGTTGGTTCTCCCGCTTCGCTACCATTGCTCTTTGTTCCTATCTCTATTGTCTTGGCTCTTGGTTCTTTGTTCTTGTTTCTCATTTTATTTCAACACATTAAACGCAAGGCTGATCATGGATATCAGGATCGATAAAGCGGAAATCGCAAATGATTCGGCAGCTCCGAAACTGGAAGACCTTGATTTTGAACTATTTGGTTCAACATATACCACGTCGTTTTGTTCCAGATAATAAGCAGGAGAATTAATTATATTTTCATCGTTCAGATTGACGGTAATATATTTTTTGCTTCCATCGGTATTTTCGCGCAATACTTTCACATTGTCACGTCGTCCGTAAATAGTCATATCGCCAGCCAGAGCAAGGCCTTCGAAAATAGTCATTCGTTCATTGACTGTATTGAACTTACCCGGTCTGGCCACTTCGCCAAGTACATTCACGGCAAAATTGGTAATTCGTATAGTGATAACGGGACGTTCCTTACTGAAAGACGACGCCATTTTCATTTGCAAGGTTGCTTCCAGTTCTTTCGGGGTAAGACCGAGGACAGAGATTATTCCCAATAACGGAAAATCAATAAACCCTTCATTATCTACCAGATAACTTTGCAATGACGGTTGTGATATAATTGCTGAATAAGAATTAGGACTAACAGGATCAAATAATGATGGAACAACCAGATTGTACATCCTGGAAGTCGCTGGCTCGGAGGTCACCACGGTAATACTCAACATATCTTTTGGTTTGATACGGACATCGTATAATCCGGGTGCTGATTTTTTCATTTTCAAACTATCGGTAGATGCGTCCAGTTTCTGAAAGTAAGCAACATTTTTAACAGGTGCACATGAACTTAATACGAGTAAAATCATGGCTAATACAAAAAGGCTTGTTTTTTTGTTATTCATAATAGGAATGGATTTTATGGGGTTGTTATAGTTTATAGTCAGTAGTTTGTAGTCGGTAGTCGTTAATTTTTTGAGATGGTTATTGGTTCATTAGTTCATTGGTTCATCAGTTAAATTGGTTAATTGGTAACTTGCCTGCGGCAGGCAGGTTGATAATTGAAAATTGTTTTTCCATGACGAGGTTCGTCACTCCCATGAAGAAGCAACGATTTATATGAATTAGTAATGTGAACCCTAACCTCCGCCAATAGTCGGACAAACTCTAAAGGGGAATAATAGCTAACTGTTCTCTTTTGTCTTTTGTCTTTTGTCTTTCGTCTTTTGTCTTTTGTCCTTCGTCTTTTGTCCTTCGTCTTTTGTCTTTCGTCTTTCGTCTTTCCCCCTTTAGGGGGTTAGGGGCCCCTTTCCACAAACGAAATCGGCACCGTAGTCAATGCACATCCAAAGCGTTCCAACCGAATTACCACCTTAAAGTGACCCTTCACTTCTATCAACTCTCCCATCAAACCCTGTAAAGGACCTTTTGTGATGATAATCGATTCGCCATGCTCAAACGATTCCTGACTATATTCTACCGGTTCATCAGCCTGTTCAACCATCAGTTGCAGATTTTTCATCTGAACATCCGGTATCGGTACGGGATTTCCTCCTTCACGTATAAATGCCAACGCTCCGTAAACTTTCGTTACCTTTAAAAAATCGCTTTGCGGAATATGTACAAAAATATACCCGTTTACTATCGGAACTTCCACTTCTTTTATCCGGTCACTCCAGCGACGTTTCACCTTTTGCAGAGGCAGATAATGTTCTATTCCTTCCTGCAAAAACCGTTCACTCACTTTCTTTTCAGCCCTCGGTGCCGTATAAACAGCATACCAACGTGTTTGATTATCCTGTTTCATGTATAACTATTAATTAGTTAATTGGTTAATTAGTTAATTATGACTGAACCAACTACCCACTACCCACTACCAACTACCGACTAATTAAAGTCTTCCATCCACCCATCGCCTGTCCACTACCGCTTTGGCATCAAATATAACTGCCCCGTTCGAATGAAACTTTTCAAAATCGAATTTTTTAAATTCGTCATGTGCAACAGCCAATAAAACAGCCTGATACTCTTTTGTTATGTCAAGTTTAGACAGAATATCCACTTTGTACTCGTGTTTCACTTCAGCAGCGGATGCCCATGGATCGTAAATATCAACATTCAGCCCGAATTCCGTCAATTCATGGTAAATATCCACCACTTTCGTATTGCGTATATCGGGACAATTTTCTTTGAAAGTCATTCCTAAAATTAATACATTGGATCCCTTTATGGTTTGCTTTTTATGAATCATCAACTTCAGTACTTTATTGGCAATAAAAGGAGCAATGCTGTTGTTGACATGCCGTCCGGAAAGAATCACCTGTGGCACATATCCCAATGATTCCGCTTTACTGGCCAGATAATAGGGATCAACGCTGATACAATGTCCACCCACCAGACCGGGACGATACCTCAGGAAATTCCATTTTGTACCTGCTGCATCGAGAACATCATTGGTATCAATACCTATTTTATCGAAAATAAGAGCCAGCTCATTGACAAACGAGATGTTCACATCGCGTTGTGCATTTTCGATAATTTTGGAAGCTTCAGCCACTTTGATACTGGGAGCTTTATGAGTTCCTGCCGTAATAATGGAGGCATACAGTCCATCTACACGTTCGGCAATTTCGGGAGTAGAACCGGAAGTAACTTTTTTAATTTTAGTGAGTGTATTTACTTTATCTCCGGGGTTAATGCGTTCGGGACTATACCCTGCAAAGAAATCAGCATTAAATTTCAATCCGGAAACTTTTGCTATTTCAGGGACACAATCCTCTTCGGTACATCCGGGATACGTTGTGGATTCATAAATGACAATATCCCCTTTGCTGATTAACCGACCAATCATTTGTGAAGCTTTGAGAAGCGGTCTCAGATCGGGCATATTAAAGTGATTGATGGGTGTTGGAACCGTGACAATATACGTATTGTACTCTTTCAAATCGGATTCGTCGGATGAAAAAGAAAGACCTGATTGAGGATTGGTTTGATGGAGGTGGGTAGCTTTGTGCATTTCGTCCAAATCGGCTTCCAACGTATGATCAACACCCTGTTTAAGTTCATCAACCCGCGATGTATTTATATCAAAACCAAGTACTTTATATTTCTTTCCAAATTCAATAGCCAATGGTAACCCAACATAACCCAAACCAATGACAGCAATTTTAAAATCTTTCATCAAATAATAAATTAAACAAATTATATCTAATAAAACAGATTTTCCTATAAGATTAACTTGCTCTTTTTAACCGGGCATCTTTTAAAGAAACATACAAAAAAGCTGACAGATAAAGAGCATAATTTTCGAAATAGGTTTTGCAAAGATATAATATTACTTTGAAAAATCCCATCAATTATAAAATAATATTAATTCTGAATTATAATCGTTTGAAAATACGAAGATTAGATGTTAATGAAACTATTAATTTAGAAGTAAAACGTCTGGTTTCCTCAGATTTCCGGTGAAGATTTTCTATCAAACTTACTTCGATACGCGGCTTATTTAAATGCGCAGCACCGATAGTCTGGTAGAATAATATGGAATGAAATCCTAATGAAACCGCATAGTGGCAAAAATAAATTACGAACGAAAAATACAGCATAATTTATTTCATTTTTTTAGACAACTATTCTCCTGCTAATTCGTATTAATTTGTTTAATTTGCAGTTCAAAAACACACGTATGAACCCTATCGAATTTTTTCCACTTGTTACCGAAGCAGGTGAAGTGATTGGGAAAGCAACCCGTGCCGAATGTCACTCCGGGTCATTTTTGCTTCATCCTGTTGTACATCTGCATGTTATTAATTCCCTGGGAAAACTCTATTTACAAAAACGTGCCTCAACGAAAGATATTCAGCCGGACAAATGGGATACTTCGGTAGGCGGACATGTTGATTACGGGGAGGAAGTTAAGCGTGCATTAGAGCGTGAAGTGAAAGAAGAGCTTGGAATTAAGGAATTTGAATCCAAATTTATTAAAAGTTACAAATTCGTATCAAGTCAGGAAGCGGAGTTAGTAAACTGTTTTTATACGATTTATGATGGAATAATCACACCTGATCCGGTTGAAATTTCGGAAGGTAAATTCTGGAAAATATCAGAAATTGACTCTTCTATTGGAAAAGATGTTTTTACTCCGAATTTTGAACACGAATGGAAAGGATTTATTTCGGAACTTTTATCAGGTATCGATTCGAAAAAGTAATACTTCAATTTACAACTACAAAAAAACGGACTTACCCGATTAGGAGTAAATCCGTTCTTTTTAATAGTCATTTTATTCCGCTATTTCCTCCAACTCAATCATCAAAGAGTCTTTTGGGATCCGAAGTCCAACTTCAACATTTATTTTCTTGATTCGGGCTGTAAAAGGCATTTCAATACGGTTCTGCATTTTCATGGCTTCCAGAATCAATAGAGGCGCACCTTCTTTTACCACTTCCCCTTCTTTTACAAAAATCTCAAGAATAGTACCCGGAATAATGGATTGAATATCAAAAGCACTTGGATTTACCCACGGCTTCCTGTTTTGATATTTTTTTGTTAGAAGTGTTTTATATTTCCGCGCGGTTACGGCAAAATTGACATATTCCTGTTTTTCGTTTTCCATATTTATTTTAGTTGACAGTTTATAGTTGATAGTTTATAGTTAAAAAAACTTTAAAAACTCAAAACTCTATATGAACCTCAATTATTAATTGTGAATTATTAATTGTGAATTAAGAATCAGAATGGTGGAATACCATGTTTTTTTGCCGGACGATAATCGTCCTTGTTTTTGGAAACTTCGAGTGCATGTAACAGCATATCGCGCGTTTCAAGCGGTTCAATAACAGCATCGATATACCCTTTAGATGCTGCCACAAAAGGATTCGCAAATTTTTCGATATATTCCTGAACCTTCTGTTGACGCATAGCATCTTCATCTTCAGCTTCCATAATTTCCTTACGGAAAATAATGTTTGCGGCTCCTTCCGGTCCCATAACTGCGATTTCGGCACTTGGCCAGGCCAACATAAAGTCGGCGCCAAGATGGCGTGAATTCATGGCTATATAACCACCACCATAAGCTTTGCGGAGTATAACAGTAATTTTAGGAACGGTGGCTTCGGAATACGCGTAGAGCATTTTTGCTCCGTGACGAATCACACCGGCATGTTCCTGATCCACACCCGGCAAATAACCAGGCATATCTTCGAGGGTCACGATGGGTATATTAAAGGCATCGCAAAAACGAATGAAACGGGCTGCCTTGTCAGACGAATCGCAATCGAGAACGCCGGCAAGATACATGGGTTGATTCGCTACAAATCCAATGGTTTCTCCATTTAACCTTCCAAAACCTATCACTATATTAGCTGCCCAAAGTTCGTGAACCTCAAGGAAATAAGAGTCATCAGCCAAAGCATAAATAATTTCGCGGACATCATACGGTTGCTTTGGATCAGCCGGAATAATATTTTCGATATTTTTCGTTGCCTTGGGTGCTTTTGGTTCAACACTGACAGCTTTATGTTGATTGCTGTGGGGTATAAGAGCTATAAGTTCTTTAATCTGATCCAGACATTCCATTTCACTTAACGCATAGAAGTGCGCATTACCGGTAATCTCGGCATGAACACGTGCACCTCCTAAATCTTCCTGTGAAATTTTTTCACCCAACACAGTTTCAATCACATTTGGTCCGGTGATAAACATCTTTGAAATATTTTCAACCACAAACACAAAATCGGTAAGAGCAGGAGAATACACGGCACCACCGGCGCAAGGTCCTAAAATAACAGAAATTTGCGGAATGACTCCCGAAGCCATCGTATTGCGATAAAAAATTTCGCCATAACCTGCCAATGCTCCAATGCCTTCCTGAATACGGGCGCCTCCAGAGTCATTTATTCCGATACACGGCACTTTCATTCGAAGTGCATGATCCATGATTTTCGTAATTTTACGCGCATGTTTCAGTCCTAATGAACCACCCATAACCGTAAAGTCCTGTGCATAAATACAAACGGGAGCACCGTTCATGGTTCCTGTTCCGGTAATTACGCCGTCACCTGCCAGTACTTTGTCATCCATTCCGAAGTTCCGTTCTTCGTGTTCAACAAAAAGGTCGTATTCGTGAAATGAATCGGCATCCAACAAAGCAAGAATTCGGTCGCGGGCAGTCATTTTTCCCATGGCTACCTGTTTTTGAATGGCTTTGTCGCCTCCGCCTTTTTCAACAATCGCCTTTTTTTGTCGTAATGCCAAAATGTTTTTCTTTAAAGTCATAAAACTTTTATTTTAATTAAAATTAAAAGGAAAATCTATATTTTACTCCCCTTGAATATCGACAGCAAAAATAACACTTTTATCGGTAAAGTTTCAATTTTATATCATTACTTACACTTAATAAAATAAAACTAACTTTTTTCAATACTTTAAGAATACTATTTCTTGTTGAATTAAATCCGGATGAATAATCCTGATAGTTTATATCTTCAAGAATAGCGATTATTTCGGGTTTGAAATCGGGTTCAATTTGGCAAATGCGATACAACATTTTCATGGAAAGTGCTTGAACTGCGATTGGAAATTTAGGTGAAATCATCCAGTCGAAATAGGCATTAATAAATTCAACCGGAATTGGATCTGGCAGTTTAAGATTATAAAGAATTGAAACACAGCCGCGATGTAATCCACCATGAGAAGTGGAAATGGCAAGAGTTGTAATTTCTTTGAACCGCAAATCGGTGAACCACGCAGGATATTTTTCGCTGATTTTCTGACAAGCCCATGCTGCACGCCAGGCTACATTCATATCTTTATCGAAGATGAGCCTGTAAACAATATCAAAATCGGCCGGGTTTGCAAAAACCTCTATTACCAACTGATCAACAAATCGCTTTGAAAGCGGTCGGAAAAGATGAGTTCGGTAATCCATAAATTCAGTTAATTGTTTCTACAAAATACACATTCGTTGGAAGCCGAAATTCGTGTAATTCGATTTAATTCGTGTAATTCGTTTTTATCTAAAAATAATATCCACAATCACCTCCACTCCTACCTGTTTATTCAGGGATTTCTTAATTTCTTCACGCGAAAGAAATAAATCGTGACGGAGTACAGAAGAAGTCAAACTGACATACAGTACACGATTTTTTATACTTAATCCGGAAGTATATTGTACAATATTAGTTCCCAGAATCAGTGGCCAGGCTTCTATCAGTCGTTTTTCATTTAATGGTCGATCTAAGTGCTGTTCTTTAAGCACTTGACGAATAACTTCACTCAAAAGTTCGGTATTTTTTTTTCGCATGATTTTATTTTAGAAATACGAATCGTTATTAACGTAATTTCAGCGCCTGACCAAGTGAAGCTCCTTCGGTGAAAGGAATTTTATTCAATAAATATAAACTTTCAACTTTAATTCCATAATATTGTGCGATACTGTACATTGATTCGCCATCTTGAACAACATGAGTTTCAGATTCTGTTGAAGCTTTATTTTTTTTTGATTCAATGAATACCCGAATACCAATCGATAAACTTATATTTGAATCAATTTCATTGTACTCACGCACCCGAGCTTCAGATAAATTAAATTCATCAGCAATTGCGACATACGTATCTCCACTATTGGATGTTACAAATTTAACTCCATTCACTTTAAAAACCTGATGATTGGCAATAGCCTGAATTATTCCCATTGAACCACGATTTTCTTCCGTTTTCGTATTATTAGAATTATTTCCGTTGGAATTATTGGCTAAATCAAATCGATGCAAATCATACCCTTCAATAATGGAAATGAGTTTGTACGCATAAGTCGGATCAGTGGCATATCCGGCTTTTTTTAATCCCTGCGCCCAACCTTCATAATCAGTCGGTGCCAAATTAAAAAGAAAAGAATAACGAGTCCTGTTTTTTAGAAAAATAGCATGATCCTCGTAAGAATCAATCACCTGATCATATTTTCTGAAACATTCGCTTCTCTGATCATCATCATGGTATATTTTCTGTCCTGTCCAGTCATTATTACATTTTATCCCAAAATGATTGTTTGATTGCTTCGCAAAATCACTTTGTCCGGCACCCGATTCTAACAATCCTTGCGCTAAAACGATACTGGCGGGAATTCTATGTTCTTTTTCTTGTTTTTCAGCCAATTGGTGATATTGTTCAATATATGAAAGATAAGCTGGATTTAGAGTTTGAGCTACAGCTAACAAATTAATAGATAGTAAAATACAAAAAATACGAAACTTAAATCCGGTCATTTTTTTGAAAATTAATATTTTATTTTGCTACAAAATTAAAACTAATTAATCAAAAAGAGGGTTTTGATTAGATATTTTTATAATTTTGTGCCAAACCT
Organism: Paludibacter sp.; assembly: GCA_017882285.1. GTDB lineage: Bacteria > Bacteroidota > Bacteroidia > Bacteroidales > Paludibacteraceae > Paludibacter. Next base: position 17,257 of record JADGPS010000066.1, read on the forward strand.
TGATGGGGAAATAAATAGATTTGATAAATAAACGGTGATTAATAGGTTAATATTTAAAATTAAAACTGACAGAATATGCAACATAAAACGATAGAAACTAATGTAACCATTTATAGTTTTGATGAACTTGACAAAGCAAAACAAAAATTGATAAACAAGGCAAAAGAACAGGTTGGAAAAGCGTATGCGCCATATTCGGAGTTTCATGTAGGAGCTGCCGTTGAACTTGAAAACGGTGAGATTTTTGCCGGTAGTAATCAGGAAAATTCAGCTTATCCTTCCGGAATCTGTGCAGAACGGGTTGCCATGTTTTTTGCAAATGCTCAATATCCTGAAGTCCCGGTTAAAACGCTTGCAATAGCTGCTTTCACGAATGGAAATTTTCTTTCTACACCTGTAACTCCGTGTGGTTCATGCCGTCAGGTTTTGCTTGAAACTGAAATGCGATTTGAAAAAGACATTACGATTCTTCTTTATGGAACCGAAGAAATATACCTGATTGAAAATGTGAGACAATTGTTACCCTTATGTTTTGAAAAAAATAGTCTGACACTATAAAATTTAATCAAAAAAGTAATTAATGAAATAAAAGTTGTAAATTGCGGACTGAAAAAAGTTTCATTTCTTCTTTGATATTTAGAAACCCATAACCGTATGAAAAAGACAAAATTTACTATAGAATATCCATTAAAATCTGCATCGCTGAATGTCCTTTGGAGTTCCATCAGTACGCCTTTAGGACTTGCTGAGTGGTTTGCCAATGGAGTTAAAGTGAATGACAATGAATTTTCATTTACATGGGAAGATAATAAACAGACTGCTATTTTAATTCAATCAAAACCAACTGTTTTTGTACGTTTTCAATGGGAAGAAGATGTTGATTCTGAATACTATTTCGAATTGAAAATTGCAGCTTTGGAACTTACCGGAGATTTAGCTTTGGTAATAACTGATTTTGCGGTTTCAAGCGAAAAAGACGATTTGATTTTACTCTGGAATAAGCAAATTGAAGTATTGCGCAGAAAAACAGGAATTTAGTTGAGAGTTCATAGTATGTAGTTTATAGTTAGAAGAAAGATATTAAACCATTTAGCTTGAAAGTTGAATGGTTTTTTGTTTTTATACCAATTAAATATTAGTTTTAAACAATATATTATTTTGTTAAACTAAATTCGACATTCAAATACTTGATTATTGAACTTTTTGCAGTAATTTTGTTGTTCAAAA
>JADGPS010000108.1 GCA_017882285.1 Paludibacter sp.
GAATAATTCCTTCGATGTAGTCTTTTGTTGCGATGTGCTCGAACATGTTCGTGACTTACCAAAAGTAATTTCTGAGATTTCACGTGTTTTGAAAAACGGAGGCATATTTATTTATGACACTTTCAATCGTACATTTATCAGCAAAATAGCTATTATCAAAATATTACAGGAATTGAAACGATGGGCTATAATGCCTCCTAATCTTCATGTTTGGGAAATGTTTATCAAACCCGATGAGATAAGATTTTTATTAAAAGAAAACCAATTGGATTGGAAAGAACACCGTGGAATTAAGCCAAATATCGCCTATCCGAAAATGCTTAGATATCTCCACAAAAGAGCAATTGGGGATTTAACCTATGAAGAATTTGGTAAAAAATTCCGAATGGTTGAAAGCAGCAGTACTCAAATTATGTATATGGGATATGCTGTTAAAAGAAAATAACGCTAAAGAAATTTAGGACAAATAAGAACAACCAGAATTTATAAAAAGAAAAATGATAGTCTTTGGTAACTGAATCCTATTCCATGGCGCATTAAATTTTTAGAAGAACTAACCAAGATGTTGCAGAAAATGTGTGAATCTTGCAACTTTTTAAAAAAATTGTATAACACAAATTTAATTACAAGCTTTTAACTTTGTTCACTCAAAATTTTTTGATACCAATTAATTAAAAAAAATTACAATTATGAAAGGAAATGAAAAGTTAATTACAGTCATGAATGCGCTTCTGGCAGATGAACTCACTGTCATAAATCAGTACATGGTGCAATCTGAAATGTGTAAAAACTGGGGTTACAGTAGACTTCATGGAACAATTAGAAAACAGGCAGTAGATGAAATGCACCATGCCGAGTGGCTTATCGAGCGAATCATTTTTTTGGATGGTGCGCCAACGGTATCCAAGCTAAATGTTATGAAGATTGGTAAAACGGTTTCAGAAATAATCGGAAACGACAACGATGTAGAACTTAATGTTGTCAGAGAATATAATGATGCAATCAAACTCGCCCGTGAAGTTGATGATCAGGGATCAGTCGATTTGTTAACCAAAATACTAAAAATGGAAGAAGATCACGTCGATTGGGCAGAAATGCAACAAGCTCAGATTAAACAGATGGGTTTAGAGAATTATTTGATTAATCAAACTGAAAGTCCCATCATTAGTTGAGTTTTATAAGAGGAATTAGAAAACAATTTTAAGATGAGGAAAGGCCATATTGGTAAATGGCTGTGAATTGGTATGCTGTGATGATATCGGTAATCTATTAATTTTAAAAAAAACAGCCATGAAACAACATCTTGTAAAAATAAAATCAATTAAGCATATCACCCACGATGTGCTGCAAATTGTTACTGAGAAACCAAAACAGTATAACTTCACTCCCGGGCAAGCTACCGAAGTTTCAATAAATAAACCCGATTGGAAGGAAAAGAAGAATCCTTTTACATTCACTTGTCTTCCCGAAGATGATTTTCTCGAGTTTAACATTAAAATTTATCCTGCGCACAAAGGTGTAACCAACAAACTTCTGACATTGAAAAAAGATGATGAGTTGATTTTATACGATGTGTTTGGCGCCATCTCTTACAAAGGCGAAGGTGTGTTTATTGCCGGAGGCGCAGGTATCACCCCGTTTATTTCTATTTTTAGATATCTTCATTCAAAAAATGAAATTGGTGATAACAAACTCATCTTTGCCAACAAAAAGAAAGAAGATATCATTCTTTCAGCCGAATTTAAAGGATTATTGGACAAGAATTTTATCAATATTTTATCTGATGAAAAGGTTGAAGGATATGCACACGGGCAAATCACCGAAGGTTTTCTAAAAGCGTATATTAACGACACCACCAAAAATGTTTATGTCTGCGGACCACCGCCTATGATGGATGCTATACAAAAACAATTATCAAATTTAGGAATAGATAAAAAAGCAATTACAGTAGAAAAAATATAAAGTTCAAGATATAGTCACGTATTCAAATAATCACACTCTATGCGCTATTTTGGAAACAACATCAAAACTCTTGTAAATAATCTGGTGGTCAGTTACACTGATGAAGGACCGGATGAAGCTCCTGCTATCATTTTTATTCATGGTTTTCCGCTAAATAAATCCATGTGGGATAAACAAATGGAAGCACTAAAGGATAATTACCGTGTGATTGCTTATGATATTCGCGGGCATGGGGATTCTGATGCAGGAAATGAGGAATTCTCGATTGAACTTTTTGTTAGTGATTTGCTTTCCTTAATGGATGTACTGAAAATTGATAAAGCCTCACTTTGTGGTTTGTCCATGGGTGGATACATAGTATTAAATGCAATTGAAAACTATCCTGAACGTTTTGATGCACTTGTTTTGAGTGATACTCATTGCATAGCCGATCCGCCCGACATAAAAGAAAAACGGTTAAAGACAATTGAAAGCATTAAGGAATACGGCGTGGAAAAGTATGTTGAAGATAGCATTAAATCTCTTTTTGCCTCTGAATCGTTTACATCAAAAATAGCCGAAATTGAGGCTGTAAGGGAAATGATATTAAATACCACTGAACAATCGCTTTACAAAACTATCCTGGCTTTATATGTTCGTGAAGAAACATGCAACATGCTGAATAAAATAAAGGTACCGGTACTCGTCCTGGTGGGAGAGGAAGATAAAATCACGCCACCTGAAGCAGCAAGGTTTATGCATGAGAGTATTCAGGATTCAACCTTACACATCATAAAGCATGCCGGTCATTTAAGTAATCTTGAAAATCCCGACGAATTCAATGATCAACTTACGAAGTTTTTTGCAAAGGTTTATGATGAACCGGAAATCATTAGCACAGACGATAACGACTCAATTCTAAAACAGTTGCGCCATCAGTTGAATATTCTTTTATCTTTTAAACCGATATAATAATGGAAAAGAAAAAACTCACCACAGCAAGCGGCCGACCCTATTCCGAGTTTGAAAACTCATTGACAGCCGGTAACCGCGGTCCGGTTCTGTTACAGGACTATTTCCTGCATGAAGATATGGCACATTTCAACCGTGAACGTATTCCCGAACGCGTTGTTCATGCCAAAGGAACAGGTGCTTTCGGCACTTTTACCGTTACACACGATATTACTCAATATACAAAGGCAAAAATTTTTTCTAAAATTGGCAAGCAAACAAAGATGTTTGCCCGTTTTTCCATAGTTGGTGGCGAAAAAGGAGGAGCCGACAGTGAAAGAGATCCGCGTGGCTTTGCCCTTAAGTTTTACACCGAAGATGGCAATTGGGATTTGGTGGGAAACAATACGCCTGTTTTCTTTATCAAAGATCCGAAAAAATTCTCTCACTTCATTCATACTCAAAAGCGTGATCCAATGACCAATTGTAAAAGTCCTACTATGATGTGGGATTTTTACAGTTTGAATCCCGAAAGTTTGCATCAGGTATTAATCCTGATGAGCGACCGTGGAACGCCGTTTTCCTACCGGAATATGGATGGTTTTGGCAGTCACACCTTTTCGCTTATCAATAAAAACAACGAACGCGTTTGGGTGAAATTTCATTTCAAAACAGTACAGGGAATTAAAAACTTCACAGAGAAAGAAGCCAATGAAATGAAAGGTATCGACCTTGACCAGGCTCAGCGGGATATGGTGGATGCCATTGCCCGAAAAGATTTTCCGAAGTGGGTCATGAAAATTCAGGTAATGACAGAAGAACAGGCAAAAACTTTTAAGTGGAATCCATTTGACCTCACCAAAGTCTGGCTGCATAAAGATTATCCGTTGTTGGATGTCGGAATCATGGAACTGAACGAAATTCCTGAAAACTATTTTCGGGATGTTGAGCAGTCTGCTTTTGCTCCGGCACATGTTGTCGATGGTATTGGTTACTCGCCCGATAAAGTACTGCAAGGTCGTCTGCTTTCATATCCCGATGCACAGCGTTATCGTTTAGGTGCTAACTACGAACAGATTCCTGTAAACCAATGTCCTTATGCAGTTGCAAATTATCAACGTGACGGGCACATGCAAACGGGTGAAAACGGAGGTGCAGATCCGAATTACCGCCCCAATAGTTTTGACGATATTGTTGCTGACGAAAGTTACAAGGAACCGTCCATGCAGTTGGATCAGATAACTGAGCAATCAAACGTGGCCGATTGGTACGATCGGAACGAGAATGATGATGATCATTTTACACAACCCGGCTTATTATATCGAAATGCAATGAATGAACAAGACAGGATTCATCTGATAAGCAATATTGTAAGTTCAATGAAAGGTATTAGCGGAGATAAAAAAGAAGAAATCAGTAACCGTCAGTTGTGTCATTTTTTCCGTGCCGATAGTCAATTAGGAATGGCAGTAGCAAAAGGCCTGGGCATTGTCATTGACGAAAAAGCTATAATTCATACAAAATAAAAATTCAAATTTAACAGGAATAAAAAATTAAACTTCACCTTTTTCTCCTCATTACTAAAACACGTTTAAAAATGGCAATTACCTATTATATGCTTCAAATTCCTCCATTATTATTTTTCATATTGATATGTACTTTTGGTGGACTTTTTTCAGGATTGAGCACTTTCCTTTTTCGAAAATACACAAATGTGAAAATTCTCAGGTCGCACAATGAAGTAACGGGTTTTCTATTTTTGTCTTTAACCAGTTTTTATGCTTTCTTGCTTAGTTTTGTGGTGTTTATGGTCTGGGGTCAATTGAATGAAACACGAGGTAACGTTAGTAAAGAAGGCAGTTCTGCCATGGGTTTATATCGTGACATCAAGTTTTACCCTGACACGGTTGAATCAAAACAACTCATGAAAGTGTATCTGGATTTTGTATTCAATGTAATAGATGAGGAATTTCCCAACATGGAAAACATGAAGACAAGCCGAAAAACATTTGAATCATTTGACCGCGTGTTTTATACTATGGAACACCTCAATCCCAAAAACCAGTTTCAAATTCAGTTGGTAGCAGAAATGTTTAATCATTTGAATCAACTGGCTAGTTATAGGGGACTTCGTGCCACTTCAATGGAAACGGAAATTCCTCCTCCTTTATGGTTTCCAATGATATGTGGAGCAATTATCACTATTATTTGTGCTATGTTGCTGGATATTGAACATACACGTATGCACATTGCGCTGAATACATTATTGGGCATCTTCATTGGGATGATTCTTTTCATTATTATTTTACTTGATCATCCCTATTCCGGTAGTCTGGGCATTAAACCCCAATCATATATGCAGATATTTACTATGGAACAGTGGGGCAATGAACTTAATTCAAAAAAAACAATACAAATTAAATAAAGAAGAAACATTCAATAATAAAAGAGCATGACTAAGCACATAAATTTTATCCAAAAGATCGTAATAGGTTGTTTGTCAGTAATGATTTTAGCTTCCTGTGGATCGCACGAACAAAAAGGGGATGATGCATTTGAACGTGTTAAGGAAAAAAGAATGTTGTCGAAAGATAGCAATTTTATTCCTAAAATAATAATTCAGGAACCAAAGAAACTAGTCCTTGAGAAGAAAAAAGAAAATCCAGACGAGTGGACTAAATATAAATATGAAATAGAAAAGAAAATAAATACGAATGAAAATAAAATCAAAGAAATAAGAGAACTTCCTAACGTGAATGCTAATTTACTCAGAAAAGTGACAAATTTAGAAAAAACCAATAATGACCTTAGAATGAAAATGGATGAATACAATGAAGCAGAGAAAGTAAAATGGGAAAAGTTTAAGGTTTCAATGAATCACAGTGTGAATGAGATTGGTATTGAACTAAAATCCATGAAAATAGATAATAAGAAATAGGAGTTTAATTTTCTTAAATACAAATATAACTATCAGAAAAAGAGAGAAATTAATCCCAAGTATATTGCGAAATCAAAGTTTCAAATGAAAATGACGGAAAAATGGACGAAAAATATTTCAATGCTGATGTGTCAGGCTCAGAACTGGATAAAGTATAGGAAGATATTGACAGTATAAAGTTATAGAAAATAATTTTAATAATGTTGGCAAAGATGATCATGATAATTAGGTTGACGTATAAAAATGAATAATAGGTATTCAAATCAATAAACTGAAAATTAATAGGTCAGTTTTATATCTGCAAAGGCTAATAGACATTTATTCAGCCAGAAGAATTGATAATAAATAAAAAACAATTTATATTCAAAATCATGGAAAAATTAGTCAAAAAAACAAAGTCTGGAATTACCAGAGAAGAGTATATTGAAGTAAAACCCAATATACGCCTTCTTATCACTTTAGCAGGCATGGGCAGGACAATCTCGTCGTGTGTGCTACTTTTCATCGCCTTATCGGCATGCAACAATACACCCGAGTTGCAGAGTGACCGACCAGCCAACTTCACTGACAAACAGTGGCTCGGCAAGCAGTTGTTTTTCGACACCAATCTCTCAGAGCCGACGGGTCAGGCCTGCGTCGCGTGCCACGCGTCGCAAGTCGGATGG
>JADGPS010000109.1 GCA_017882285.1 Paludibacter sp.
TTTTATGAGATTTGAATAGCATTGAAAGATATCAAGATGATTGTCCAGCATGTTTTTGCATTTCGAGAAACAAAGAGTTCTCCTTACCAATCTTGAAATGTCTAATCTCATGGTGAGATTATATCTCTCTATATGAACCGTATCGATATCTTCCGGATTCAAACTGCCAAAAACAATTTTCTTTGTTTTTCCAATAACTCTTCCATTTTCTCGCTCCTTAATAAGCTGGCCATAGTTGATTGTATTAGTATCAAAACATTTGAATAAAGCTTTTGTATACTGATCATTACCGTCACTGTAAAACGTTGCCTTTTTATCATCGGTAGGTTTCTTTCCGCATTTCTGTATTTTTTCCATAAATATATCTGCAGTTTCCTGTACCCGCTTACCGGTACTATGTGCTAAATGGAGTTTTGTTTCGGATTTGATTCCAAGATAAATCCAACAGTCGCCTTGTTGATCTGCTCCAACATCTCCTTTGTCAATTTCCTTTTCTTTTTTTTTACAAATGACCACATCTCATCGACCTCAATATGAGATAATCCTACATTGTTTATTAGAAAATCTGTAACATCTCTTGCATGTTTGGCAAGGTCTTCTATTACATCTGAAATTGTATCTCTATGAATCTCCATGATGCGTTCTATTGCTCTAATACCGTTTTTTTCAACCAGGAGTTTGCAGATCAATATGATCTGCTCTTCTGTTAAATGCCTATTGTAGAAAACTGTGCCTTTGCTTTCTGGATATCTCACTCCACAAATCTTACATTTGTACATTTGATATCCTTTTTCGTTGAATCCTTTTTTTATTATTTTACCAGTGTTCTTTTTTTTATAGTCAGGACATTTATCATTCAAACATACTTGCGTTTCTAATTCTGTTTTACCCATGAAACATATATATTAATTTACATGTTTATAAAGGCCACGTTTTCTAGGACACTACCTAAAAGTGAGTGCATTAACAGAAAAGAGACCACTTTCGGTGAGTCTTAAAAACCTCGCAGTCGCCTGATAGTGAGTAACTTACCATTTGTAATTCGGGCTGTTTTTGGGTCAAAATTGCTTGTTTTGCCATGTGAGATTGTATCTTTACTTACCATTTCAGTTATAATATGGTAAGTGGATTAAGTGAATTACTTACCCTCTACCTGGAACAAGGATACAGAACAAAAATAAAAGGCAATTCCAAAAATTAATCAGTATGGGTAGAGCGATTAATTGGAAATTGTGAAAAAAAGTAGTTAGATTATCTCGGAAAGGTATTATATAATCATACATGATATTAATGTCAGGAAGAATAAATGACTTTGCAGCTTAAGAACGAGAATCAGATATTACAGGAGCTAATGGATAGCTGCAAAAAGATAATCGGGAAAAACCTGAAAGCCATCGTACTCTTTGGTTCTCGCGCAAGTGGAACGGCAAAGAAATATTCAGATTTTGATGTTCTTATTATTGCAGATGATTTACCCCAAGACTGGCGCCAACGGGATGCGATTATTCTTGATCTTGACAGGCACGGGATTTTTGATCTACTTCTATATACAGGCGAAGAACTGGAAAACGCCATAAATGCGGCAAATCCACTTATTATGAGTGTCTTTGATCGACCTCATAAAATACTATACGGCAAATCATTCATAGACCGGAAAGCACGATTGTATACCAATGAAATAGAACAGCATCATATATTCCGATTGGGAAATAACACTTGGAAAATATCAGGTGAAATCAATGTTTGAGCCTGCAAAAGTATCGGATGCATTTATTACAGAATCCAAGCTGGATCTGCTATCAGCAAAGCTTCTCTTTGATAAGGAAATTTACAGTAGAGCCGTATATTTTGCCCAGCAGTCATCTGAGAAAGCGATAAAAGCATGCCTTGCGCTTCGTAATATTATCTCTGGAGAGCACAAAGTAACAGCATTCTTTGAAGAAGAATTCAGAAATGATTTTGATAGTGAGGTTTTTGCAGAAATATTGAGTAATTCACGGCAGCTTGAGGTTCAGGGGATAAAAACAAGATATCCTCTTTTTTCACGTCCAGATATGCCGATGTGGATCCCATCGCAGGAGTATACGGAAGAGGATGCAAAAGAAGCAATAAGAAAATCAAGTTTCATACTGGATTCATTGGAGAAGTTCATTAAATCCCAATCGCAATAAGCCCCCGTCTTGATGTTTGTGGATTTCTGATCTTGTTTTCAGCGATTTCGTAAAAAAATGCGTATAATTTAGGAATATATGCAGTTCCCTGGAAGATCTCGTCGCATAAATCCCCCATTTTTTCCATTACAATTCTATAGTAAAACACCAATGAGCCTTCGGCATAGGCACGTAAAAATGAAAATCGGTTGAGCCAATTTTCATAGGAAATATAACATTTCTTATTGAATCTCTTTTTATAATGGGGATATTCTCGATTCAGATTAACCAGTTATGTGGATCTTATCGCAGAGCTCCTTGACGGGGGCTTTCTTGAGATTAATTAAATTGAAACTTAAAAAAACTCAAAAACTATCACCATTTAGATATTAAAGTAACACATTTTGAAAAAATGACTCTGGAATAACCAATTCAGAGAATAATATTTGCTTTAAAGATTGGAGGTTTAATATGGAAAAGAAATGGATTATTGGACTTGGACTCTTAACATTAATGGTACTACTAAGTGGGTGTACTGGACAATCAACGACGCCAGAGGTTACACCTGCACCAACAACGACGCCAGAGGTTACACCTGCACCAACAACGACGCCAGAGGTTACACCAGTACCAACAATGACGCCAGAGGTTACACCAACAAATACCACATCAACAAATACCACATCAACAAATACCACATTAACAAATACCACATCAACAAATACCACATCAACAAATACCACACCAACAAATACCACACCAACAAATACCACACCATAAGTGTAAAAGGACCGCAGGGGCCAACTGGACCGAAAGGTGAGCACAGGGACCAGCAGGAGCAGCAGGTGTTTCTGGTACCTTCGCCTATATCTCGTATAATTGCCTCCATAAATGAACTCTTAGCGATTGTTTTGTGTGTGGAGGCCATCTCCAAAGCAGTATACCGTTATTTAAAGTGTGAGTTGGCCGCAAAAATGAAAAGTGAATGAACTCGAACCTGGAATTTTTCTATATACCAAACCCTATCCATGCACAAATTTCATAATATTATATTCTTAGATAAAAATAATTTTATCAACATTAATTCATATATTATTGATGTAAAATTATTAATATATACATAAATATATTTATGTATATATTAATAACTATTATCATGCTCCGACATTTACTTTTAGGATTATTTACTATGAAGGCATTCTGAGGTTACAGGAATTTTCAAATGAGTTGCTTCTCAATAGTACATTTTTTCCCAACAATAAATGCTAATATGGGAACAGAGGCAAAAAACGCAGCTTGAATGTTCCATTCGTATATCATTGTGGATGACGCTACAATCCAATATGTCTGATTCACCGCACCTAAGGAGTGTATGCCTCCATTACCAATGAAAAAAACGTGTCCAGCCTTTGTTCTTTGAATCTTATAATAAATAAATAACATCATATAAAAATAAGCAATGCCTGATAAAGTATATCCAATGAACCCATAATTCTGGATAATATACCTCGGAATGAATTGACCTTCCCCTCCATGGAGTAAAAATACCGATATACTTGTGGCTACAAAATCCCATGTGGGCCCAGTACCAACGTTGCTGTTACCAGCCGCCATGTAAATTAATAATACGCTCCAGTAGACATCTTTTGCAAGAGTAGTGTATTGACATAGACCAGACTCATTTGCCTTTGCCATATCTGATAAAATCATTGGTACTGTTCCAGCTTTCAAGGTTATGTTGGCGGTTGGTGACAGCAATGTTGGTACTGGACCAACTCGACGAATTCATGCATGATCCCTCAATATAATATTATATTTTATAATATAAATACTTATTACAAATAAAAAAGATTATTATTAATAAAAACTAATCTGACAAAGTCAAGTTAATAAAGAATTATTTTAAAATTTTCTTATAAACCAGCTCATATTTATCCACCATTTTTTGGAAGCTGAATTCCTCTTCAACATAACGCCGACATTCCCTTCTATCGATAGAGTTAATTTTTTTAACTGCCTTGATCATCCCGTTCATGTCATCAACTATAAAACCTGTCCTGCCATTCTGTACAATCTCTTTGACTGAACCACGGTTAAAAGCTATCACAGGTGTACCGCAAGCCATAGCCTCAATCATTGCCAAGCCGAATGGTTCTTCCCATTTTATCGGACAAAGAAGGGCGGTAGCATTTTTATATATGCTGAACATGCGCTGTGTGGAAACCATTCCTTCATAACTTATATTGCCTCCGATTTCAGGTTTTATTTTTTCCATCCAGTAGCTATTATTATTGGAGGCCGGCTCTCCGGTTATTTTCAGTGGTAAACCTGTTCTCTTTGCAATCTTGATTGCTACATCGACTCCTTTTTCTGGAACCAATCTTGACGCAGATAACAAATAATCCCCGGTCAAAGCATTGAATGGATACTTACAAAGATCAATGCCATTATGGACTGTATCAATAAAATTTATATCTTTAAGGGGTATGCGTTGGGAATCACTGATTGATACATAATAAATATTCTTATTTGTTTTGTACATATTAAAAATAAAACACTGCCACTGGGAAATAGGATCGTGTAGGGTAAAAACAGTAGGAACTTTGCAGTTGACTGCAAAGTTGATTGATAGATTAACCGGATGGATGTGTATAATGTCGAATTCTCCTTCTGAAGCTCTACGATAAATATCCGAGATAAATGCCTGCTCATAAAAATACATGGCATTATAGTGGTTTTTCAAATCCATTGAATCACGCATTTGTAGTTGATTAAACAGCGGCGGTAGATTTAGATCAACGACCGTTGCCTTTGATTTTGTGCCTTTAGCACCAAAGAGTGTTACAGAGTGACCGCGTTTTGCCATCTCAGTGGCCAAGATGGCTGTAAGATGGAGAGGGACATGAATCATTTTTTCTTTGTTAGCCGGGGGCGTAAGCAGCAAACTACTGCAAAACATGGCAATGCGCATAACTTCCTATTTTCACGATATGATATAATATGATCTATTGGAGGTGGGGTTTCCACCACCCTGGACACGTTCACCCGGTTTACTTAGAGATTACCGAATAATAAGCTATCTGAATTATGATTATTGGAGTGCCATGTATCGCAATCAATAGACTTATTGCACCAATTAAAATTTGCTACTTTGTTTTTTGGCAATGACTTAGTGTTTGACCTATGAAACACTAAGGGGTTTACCGAAAAATAAACCCTCGAAATTATGATAAATGGAGTGCCTTGTATCGTTATCCACTGACTTGTTGCACCAAATAAAATGTGCTACTTTATTTTTGTGTAATCACTGATTGTACCCGCCAGGAAGGTTTTTTGACCAGAAAAGATTTATGGATGTAAGAGAATAATACTGTTGCTAAAAGAAAAATCAGTACAACTTACAATATTTTCCTATCGCACATAAGAATACTTAATTTTCAGCGGATAGGACTTTCGATTGGCAAACTACTAAACTACAAGAGGTGAATATATAAATGAATATTTTATCAAAGGAATTAAACCGCATCGATCCAGCAACTTTTAATAGCAGACGCGCCAAATTTGCTCAATCCAAACGAAACAGATATCAACCCATAGTTACAGCACCGAATCTCGAAGAAGAAATCCATAACGATGTGCAAAAAGCAGCAAAACCAATTAGATAGAACTTGAAGAGTTAATACTACAATTTTACTGTGATTGTAGTATTTCAGGGCTATTGTCCGCTCATTTTGGGCGTTTTTTAGCATAAATATTGGTCAAATAGTACAATATTGTGATAAAAATGTAGTATAGAAAAAAGAGGAGGGGGTAAAAACGTGGTTTATGGTCGTTCATTTATTTTTAAACGAATGGATAAGTATAACTAGCATAAGAAACTAACTGTATTTGATTAAGCGGGGAAATTAGCGGGGAAATGGCTTAATTATGCTAAGGGTCAGGAGGTAGATTCAACCTCTGTCCTTCAGGCAGAGGTTGAATTGAACTGCGCCTCTTCGAGTGGGCAATTTGTTTATATTATTATATATGCAGTATGCTGTGGCAAAGGAGCCAAAAAAAAATGACACAGCCTTCCAACAGCAAGTGCATTTACAGGTACAATGGATGCAAACATTTGGGATTCTGCGCGTGGATATGCATTGACACCGCAGCCTATCAGCATTGCAGCAGGCGGCAGCACAACACTGACCTTCAGTTATAATCCAGTTAACCACGGTCTTCACAGCTATGATTTCTTCATGGTGAGTGCTGTCTCAGAACAGAACACCAAAGCACCATGGAG
>JADGPS010000110.1 GCA_017882285.1 Paludibacter sp.
AAAAAACAACTAAAAAAACCATGCAAATTCCGTCCGAACAAATGCAGGATGTACTTTACAACCTGTTCCTTAAATATAAATTTACGGAGGAAAAAGCCAGATTAATGGCCAACGTGTATACGGAAAATACATTGTCCGGTGTAACTTCTCATGGAATCAACCGCGTGCCACTTTTTATTAACTATGTGGAAAATGGTTTAGTAAAAGTTGAAGCTGAAGCCGAAAAAGTGGAAACTTTTGGTAGCATAGAAAGATGGGATGGTAATTTTGGCCCGGGCATCATCAATGCGACCAAGTGCACAAGCAGGGCAATAAAATTAGCAAAACTTCATGGAATGGGAATGGTAGCATTGCGCAACACCAATCACTGGATGAGAGGTGGAACTTATGGCTGGCAGGCGGCAGATGCCGGTTGCATTTCCATCCTTTTTACAAATACACAACCCAATATGCCGCCCTGGGGCGGTAAAGATAGCCGAATAGGAAATAACCCATTTATTGTATCAATACCAAGAGAAGAAGGTCATATCGTGTTGGATATGGCGATTTCCCAATTTGCATTTGGAAAGATCAATGAATATAAACTGAGAGGTGAAAAACTACCTTGCAATGGAGGTTGGGATGACAACAACGAACTATCCGACGATCCTGAAAAAATCTTATCAAATGAACGTGGATTACCAATTGGGTATTGGAAAGGTTCCGCTCTTTCCATGATGCTGGATATGTTGGCTACCTTATTATCAGCAGGAGATTCTACCTATAAGATTGGTTTGAAGGAACGTGAAACAGGGGTTTCTCAAGTGTATCTCTGTATTTATCCTGAGATATTTAATGATAGAACTTTACGGGAAAAACTCCTCAACGAAATTATTGATTATACCCATGATGTAGAATCCATGCATCCCGGAGATAAAACTTACTATCCGGGTGAACGAACTTTACAAACCAGGACAAGAAATTTGAAAGAGGGAATTACTGTAAATGATGAAGTTTGGCAAAAGGTAATGGAATTGTTGGATTTATAATCTCACTTTTAAATATTTTCAGGAACCAACAGTCAGCAAAGCTAATTTTAATCCGAAACAAAATTGGAAATATAAAATTGGATTGGAAATCTCAATAATACAAACAGTTGTGATAAGCATAACTTGTCCCGAGTATCGGGATCCCAACAAGGGTTCGTGAATTTCGGCAGTAAATTAGTGAATACCCAAGAGGACAAGGGCAAGTCCTGCCAAGGATTGTGCAAATCCAGCACATTAGACGAAAATTCAATAAATACTTTATTAGCAATGAACATTTTACTTGTACTGCTTATTATTCTTATTTTGGTATTGCTAATTGCCTGGGCCAAAATTAATACGCTATTGGCTTTTCTGATAAGTTCTATAATTGGAGCTATTTTGCTGGGCATACCGTTCGATAAAATACCCATAACAATAGAAAATGGATTAGGTAATATGCTTGGTTCGCTGGCATTAATTGTTGTGTTAGGAGCCATGTTTGGCAAACTGGTGGCAGAAAGTGGTGCCGCCCAGAAAATTGCCGATGTTTTAATGAAGGTATTTGGTACAAAATATATACAGTGGGCTTTAATGTTTACCGGATTTATTGTCGGCATTCCGTTGTTTTACAATGTTGGCTTTGTATTGCTTGTACCTCTTATATTTTCTGTAGCTCATCAGTACAAATTGCCTGTAGTGTTTATTGGATTACCACTTCTGGCAGCATTATCGGTGACACATGGTTATCTTCCACCCCATCCTTCGCCATCGGCTATAGTGCCTATGCTGGGTGCCAATATGGGAAAAACACTGATTCTTGGACTGATTGTCGCCATACCTTCGATGATCATCGCCGGTCCGTTATTTGCAAAAACACTTCGTAAAATACCATCTCATCCGCTCAGTACATTTACAACTGAAATTATGCCTGTTGAAAAATTACCCGGAACTTTCAATAGTTTTTTTACACCCTTGTTGCCGGTAATATTGATAGCTGCTTCCCTGTTTCTTCCTCAATTTGCTTCCGGTAATGAACATCTGAAATCTATCTTCGTGTTCTTTGCTAATCCGCTTATTGTTATGCTTATTGCTTTAATTTATGCTACCTTTTCACTTGGAATTAATCAGGGCGTTGGCATTAAAAGAATCATGTCATTTTATTCAGATGCCATTAAGGATATATCCATTATCATTATGATTGTTGGGGGAGCAGGAATCTTAAAACAGGTTTTTATGGATAGTGGCGTAAACAATGATATAGCCAAAATGCTGATCGGATTGAATATGAATCCCTTGTTATTAGGATGGCTTATTGCTATGGCCATTCGGGTTGCTGTAGGCTCTGCGACAGTAGCGGGACTTACAACTGCAGGAATTGTTGCTCCGTTGGCCCTTGCTACCGGGGTGAATCCAAATCTTATGGTTCTTTCTATAGGTGCTGGAAGTTTAATGCTTTCGCATGTAAATGACTCTGGGTTTTGGATGTTTAAAGAATATTTTAATCTAAGTCTAAAAGATACTTTGCGATCCTGGTCGGTTATGGAATCAATTGTTGGTATTGTCGGTATTTTAATTATTCTATTTTTGGATACTGTCATATAATACCATCTGTAATTATAAAACAGCCCAAAGGTTGTTTTATAATTGTACTGTGGTTAATGCCGTTGCTTCAAACAAATAGTATCAATGAGACGAAGTCGAAATTGGACTATATTGTTTGTGCAAACGGTATAAATTGCCGCTTTTTATCGCAAATATAATGACGGATTAACTATTTTGCATTGATAAGCATAAACCTGATGTTGCACTCCGTACAGTTAGGTTTCAAAACTTAACTACTCCAACTGATTACTGATAACTGTTTAAAACGGATAGCCGATCGCCTCTGAATAGTTCAAGTCTTAGCGAAGCGGGGACTTGGACTGATAATCTGTTCAGTTTGTAACTGACAAAAATGCACAGTTAAAAACTGTTCTTGTTTCCAGCACAAATTACACTTCGCTAAACTTGCGCTATGCTGGTTATGAGGAAACAATCTACTCAGTATATTTCTCCAAAACAGTTGTCGGGGAATAATCTACGCCGTATATTTCTCCAAAACGGTCGTGGGACAATATCTACTCAGTTTATTTCTCTAAAAAGGGTGGCGGGAAACAATCTACCCGGTAATTATTAATTATGAATTATCAGTATGCTCTCGCAAATACAACGCGTTGTGCCGAAGGTTTTCCTGTAACCATACATTTGCCCGGAGTTGTATCGCCGTGCAACGGAATACAGCGGATAGTGGCTTTGGTTTCTTCTTTTACGCGTTCTTCCGTTTCGGACGATCCATCCCAGTGGCAAAGCAAGAAACCACCTTTTTCAATTTCTACTTTAAATTCGTCGTACGAATTTACTTCGCGGGTTACGGAAGCGCGGTAGTCGAAGGCTTTTTGGTAGATATTTGTTTGAATATCTTTCAACAATTGGTCGATATAGTGTTCAATACCTTTCAACGAAACAGTTTCTTTGGTCAAGGTGTCGCGGCGGGCAACTTCTACCGTTCCATTTTCGAGATCGCGGGCACCCATGGCCAGACGTACCGGAACGCCTTTCAATTCATATTCGGCAAATTTCCAACCCGGCTTTTTGTTATCGTTGCTGTCATATTTCACTGTTATGCCCAACGCTTTCAGTTTCGGTGTAATTTCAGCTACTTTATTGGAAATGGCAGCTAATTGTTCGTCGTTTTTATAAATAGGCACAATCACCACCTGAAAAGGAGCGAGGTTAGGAGGGAGCACCAGTCCGTTATCGTCGGAATGCGTCATAATCAGCGCACCCATCAATCGGGTGGAAACGCCCCACGAAGTAGCCCACACGTAATCTAATTTATTACTTTTATCTACAAAAGTCACATCGAAAGCTTTCGCAAAGTTTTGTCCGAGAAAGTGCGAAGTCCCTGCTTGCAATGCTTTACCATCCTGCATCAGAGCTTCAATACAATAGGTTTCGACAGCACCTGCAAAACGTTCATTAACCGATTTCACGCCTTTCAGCACCGGCATAGCCATAAATCGTTCGGCAAAGTCGGCATAAATGTCTAATATTTTACGGGTTTCTTCCACGGCTTCTGCTTCGGTGGCGTGTGCCGTATGACCTTCCTGCCAAAGAAATTCGGTCGTGCGGAGAAACAAGCGGGTACGCATTTCCCAGCGAACCACATTGGCCCATTGATTAATCAACAGCGGCAAGTCGCGGTACGATTGAATCCAGTTTTTATACGTGTTCCAGATAATGGTTTCGGATGTTGGGCGAATAATCAGTTCTTCTTCCAGTTTGGCTTCGGGATCAACAATCAGCCCGTTTCCATTGGGATCAGCCATCAGGCGATGGTGTGTAACCACAGCACATTCTTTCGCAAAACCATCCACGTGTTCGGCTTCCTTGCTCAGGAACGATTTGGGGATAAATAACGGAAAATAAGCATTCACGTGACCGGTTTCTTTGAACATGCGATCCAGTTCTGCCTGTATTTTTTCCCATATAGCGTATCCGTAAGGTTTTATAACCATACAACCGCGCACGGCTGAGTTTTCGGCCAGATCGGCTTTAATGACCAAATCGTTATACCATTGTGAGTAGTTTTCGCTGCGCGAAGTCAATTCTTTTGCCATAAATTCAATTTTCAATTTCCAATAACTCAATTTCCAATAACTTAGTCAACCAGTCAACTAATTTCGGGAGTGCAAAGATAATTATTTTTCAGGAAATTTCAATCAAATTCTACCCACTGATAACTGTTCACTTTTGACTGATAACTGACTTTATCCAATTCGTTATAGTTTCTAATGCCAGCGGCGACATGGTTTGTTCTATTTCAGCGTATTCGTTGGGTGAACCGGTTTTACATTCCTGAAACAAGTGATTCAATCCGGGTAGTTCTTTCACTGTATATTTTTTGTTCCCACCTTTTTTAAGGGCATTTTCGATGGCCGGAAGATTTATTTTTGAATCTACCTGCAAGTCTTTATCGCCATTAATAGCCAGCACCGGACATTTTACTTTCGCCAGCATGGATGCCGGATTGTAGCGGATAAAGTTCAGCATCCATGGCGACATTAGCTGTGCCAATTGCATGTCAATAAAATCATTAATGGTTTTTCCTTCCGGAATTTTCAAATCCGGCAATTCTTTTGATTTCGTCAGCAAATACTTGGTAATTTGAGATTTCAGCGTGTCGGTATTTTGAATTTCGTTCACCATTTTATAAATTTGTGAATTTATATCTGCAGTTACTTTCAGCTCTTCTTCTTTCATCCCGCTGGCACGTCCGATTGCTTCCTGTTGCAATAACAACAATTCACTTCCCGGAATAGCTGTTCCTGCCATTAATACAATAAAATGAACATCTTTGCAATTCACCGCCACTATGGGTGCTATAATTCCACCTTCGCTGTGACCAATCAATCCAATGTGTTTTGGATCAATTTCTTTCCGTTTTTTCAAATAGTTCACAGCCGATTCCACATCGGTAGCAAAATCATTGGTAGTGGCTTTAGCAAAGTTTCCTTTCGAAGCGAATGTTCCGCGGTCGTCGAAGCGTAATACACCGATACCGTTCCGTGTCAGGTAGTCCGACAATACCAGAAAAGGTTTATGGCCCATCAATTCTTCGTCGCGATTCTGCGGTCCACTGCCGGTAATCAAAACTACCACCGGAAATTTCCCTTCTTTTTTAGGCAAAGTCAATGTTCCCGCCAGTGAAATGCTGTCTTTCGTGTTTACAAAAGTAACTTCTTCCGAGTAATACGGATAAGGTTTCACAGGCTCTTGCGGTCGTTTAACTTCCACTTTTTCAATTGCTTTCCGAGTCAGATTCAATGGAAAAGATTGTCCGGCTTGATTAAACGTTCCGGTTACAACTTCCTTGTTATCAAGTGTTCCGGTGTACTGGATTTTAGCTGCATCCAATTCTACTGTTAGTACCTGATTTTCAAACGTGGCTTTGCTCATTGGAATTCCTTTTGCACCCTGATCGGGGCTGTCCATTGTTGCAGTTAATCCTGCATCAGTTTTGGTAATATGAAATACCAGACGCAATTGCATGCCACCTACTTTGAGTGCTCCGTTCCAGTCGCCGGTAATATCCTGTCCAAAAATTAATGTTGTTATTGTCAGTAATAAACTGATTAGAAGATTCTTTTTCATTTGTGTATTTTTTAAATTCTGTATATGAGAAAACGATAGGTACAATTACTATATTATAGCTTACTTATCCGATTATAGTTGCAACAATTCGTCGGTTGCCACCTCTGGTTCTGAATTCGCAGAGATAAATGCCTTGCCAGGTTCCCAAATTTAAGCGTCCGTTTGTAATAGGAATAGTCAGGCTTACTCCAACGATTGT
>JADGPS010000018.1 GCA_017882285.1 Paludibacter sp.
TTTCAAATTTCAAATGCCGTCTTATTAACCTGTCAACTATGAACTATCAACTTTAAACTAATGAGTGATTCTCTCTTAAAAGCGGGTGCAAAAGTACTCGATTCTATTATACAATCCAAATCTTTTTGGGAAATATTTCTGCTGTAAAATATATCCCCTTTTTAAATCCCTGAATTAAAAGACTTTCTGAGTGAAAATAAATTTAAAAAAATCGCTCCCACTTACTAATTTTTGATTCAAAACCGACTTTTTCTCATTTTTTACTTACAGTTTTTCAAACCACGAGAAACCCTTAATTCATGCTATAAATAATGAAATTTACACGAACTTGTCACGGGTCTTGTTCAAAAAATGTGTCAGATTAAAATGCAATCGTGTCAAGTCCTGAAATAGGTTTACAACAAAGTAAACAAAAAACAGGATTATGAGAACAATAGTAAATAAATTTCAGGACAATATAGAATTTTGATTCTTACATTGGATCGACATCCAGATTTACCCACAATGCTTTGAGTTTTGGTTCGGCAAGGAGCTGATTGGTGATTTGGCGAAGAATTTCTTTGGCCCGTTCGGCTGAAGCTTCTACTTCAAACTTGAGCAAAATGTGCTTAATGTACATATTTTGGATACGCGAAACGACAGGAATGTTCGGTCCGAGTACTCGATTTCCGAAGACAGCACGCAAATCAGTCGCCATTCGGTTAGATGCCATATTCAAGATATTCGGGTCACGATGGCGAAGTACAATTTGAATCATGCGGAAGTACGGTGGATATTTGAACAGTTTACGTTCATCGCATTGGGTGGCAAACATGGCTTGGTAATCGTTGCGAATAACCTGCCCTATAATCGGATGTTCGGGAGACGAAGTTTGGAGAATCACCGTTCCACGTTTATTTTTTCGTCCGGCACGTCCACTGACTTGTGCCATTAATTGATAAGCCCTTTCATGCGCACGAAAATCGGGGAAGTTGAGCATATTGTCGGCATTCAGAATCCCAACTAAACTTACCCGTTCAAAATCAAGTCCTTTAGATACCATTTGCGTTCCAATCAAAATATCCACTTTGTGTTGTTCAAAATCAGTAATCAGTTTCTCGTACGATTTTTTAGAACGTGTTGTATCGAAATCCATCCTACTTACTCGTGCATCAGGGAAAATCAATTTTATTTCATCCTCAATCTTTTCGGTTCCGAAACCTTTGGTAGAAAGACTTCCTGCCGTACCGCAAGCGGGACAAATATTCGAAATTGGCTCGATGTAACCGCAATAATGACACGTAAGCGTGTTGAAAGTTTTGTGAACCGTGAGACTTACATCGCAATTTTTGCAATGCGGCACGTAGGCACAAGCTTTGCATTCGATGTAAGGCGCATAACCACGTCGGTTCTGAAACAGAATAACCTGTTCGTGATTTTGCAGGGCTTTGCGTATTTTTTCAATCAACGTATCTGAGAAATGACTTTCCATGAGCTTTTTACGATAAGCTTCTTTAGTATCGACAACCAGAATTTCGGGCATTGCCATTTCTTCGTGACGTTGGTTGAGTTCTACAAAGCCGTATTTTCCCGTTTGCGCGTTATGATACGTTTCGATTGCAGGCGTGGCCGTGCCAAGAAGTGTTTTTGCTCCATGCATCGAAGCCAGTACGATAGCAGCATTGCGGGCATGATAACGTGGAGCGGGATCGTATTGTTTGTAGCTTGATTCATGCTCTTCGTCGACAATGACTAATCCCAACTGACGGAAAGGCAAAAAAATCGACGACCGCACCCCGATAATTACATCATAGGTTTTGTCGTTCAGCACATTGTTCCAGATTTCCACTCGTTCGGCATCCGAAAACCTGGAATGATATACGCCCAATCGTTTACCGAAGACCCGTTTCAGCCGAATGGTGAGTTGGGTAGTAAGGGCAATTTCGGGAACGAGGTAAAGTACTTGCTTCCCTTCTGCTAATACCTTATTGATTAATTGAATATACATTTCAGTTTTACCGCTCGACGTAACGCCGTGCAACAAAACTACCGGTTTTTCAATAAATTGCTTTTCGACTTCACGCAAAGCCGTTTGCTGAAACTCGTTCAGTGGATATACTTCCGATGTTTGCACATCCGAAACATCCAATCGTCCGATTTCCTTCACGTAAGTTTCCAACGCGCCACGTTCCACCAATCCGGCAAGAACAGCCGCCGAAGCACCCGATTTTTCGAACAATTCTTTACGTGAGACTTCCCTCTGTTTGGTCGGAATCAGACATTTTGACAAATCAATATACATCATCAACACATCCAATTGCTTTTTTGCACGACCAAGTTCATCAAAAATTCGCCGCAAATTATCTTCCTGCATGGCTTCGGCTGACAAACGCACAAAAGTATCGGTCTTGACACGGAATTTATCGGTCAGTTCTTCGCTGATTTCCACAGCTCCTTTGTCCAGTAATGCTTTCAGGGTAGGCATTACATAACGTATTTCAGTGATTTTATTGAGTTCCGAAACGGTAATCGGTTTACCGTCAGATAATGCATCCAACACCTTTTGTTCTTTATCCGAAAGTAACGTTTCGGCTTCGTAATCGGGATTGATACACACACGGGTTTCGCTTTCCAACTTTAAACCCGCCGGAACTGCTGCCTGATACACATCGCCCAGAAAAGCCTGATAATACGTGGCAATCCATTCCCAAAACTTCATTTGTGGTCGGCGCAGAATCGGTTCGTTATCCAACAAACATACAATATCTTTGGTTTCGTAAATCGTGGGCATAACTGTATGAACCAGATACACCACCGCAGTGTACATTTTCTTTTTACCAAACGGAACCACTACCCGCATACCAATACGCACCATGTCCGCCCATTCTTCGGGTACAGAATAGGTAAAAGTATTTGCCAATGGCAAAGGCAGTATGACGTCGACGTATTTCATGAAGATAACCCCTAATCAGTCAGCTGACGGAGAATATTGTTTTGTTTCGCAAAGGTAACAAAGAATTGAGAAATGGCAATTCACAAAGATAAGGATAAAAAATAAATGTAGAAATCATGTGCTTTGTGAAAATTTAGTATATTTGCAAACATTGTTGTACGGTAAATAAAAAAATAAGATAAATGACATTACAAAACTTTTTTAACGATTTCGATTTTCAGATTCTTGATTCTATTGAATTTAAGGAAGATGCGGTTAGAGAAGAACTCATAAATCCCATTTTGAAACTTTTAGGATACAAATCTTATGGAGTTAATAGGATTATTTATAGTAAAACACTTGTTCATCCGTTCGTACAAATTGGATCTAAAAAAAGGCAAATAAACATTGTACCGGATTATCTTTTCGAAATCAATGGTAAGTATTCTTGGGTTCTTGATGCAAAAGCACCCTTTGAAAATATAACTTCGGGTGAGAATATTGAACAAGTATACTCGTATGCTATTCATCCTGAAATAAAAGCTGATATATTTGCGCTTTGTAACGGAAAAGAATTTGTTGCTTTCTCAAAAGAACAAAAAGAACCATTATTATTATTTCAACTTTCTGAGATTGAAAAACATTGGGATGAAATACAAAAACTTCTTAGTCCTGATAAATTTGTAGAAAAAGAAATATTAAAAGCTCCTGAAGCTACCTACAACAAACCTATTGATTTTTCTTATACCGATTTAAAATTACCAAAACCAATAGAACCAAAAAAACAAGCTATGAGCCGACATTTTGGCGTTCATGGTTATTTTACCTGTCAAAGTTGGGATATTTTACAGCATTATATCAAACACTTTACTAAACCTAACGACTTGGTTTTAGACCCTTTTGGAGGAACAGGCGTAACTGCTATTGAAGCTCTTATTCTGGGAAGAAAGGCTATTCATATTGACTTAAATCCACTTTCGCCATTTATAGTTAGGAGTTTAATAGAACCTGTAAAATTAGAAGAATTACATGCTGAATTTAATAAAATTGAAATACAATACATTAAAAATTGTCCAACTACAAAAGAACAAATTGAAGCAGCTAAATTAAAATATTGGCATCCGACAATTAAATTAGGGATGAAAGGAGCTGATGTAGAAAATGTTGAAGACTTGTTTACCGACAAACAACTGGCTCAACTTGCTTTTTTAAAACACTTGATTTTAAAAGTGAAAGATGATGCCATCAAAAATTCATTACTACTTGCTTTTTCGAGCACAATTACTCTTTCAAATTTGACTACACATGCCGGTGAAAGCGGAGGTCCAAATTCAGGTGCTTTTCAATATTATCGGTATCGAATAGCACCAAAACCAGCAGATTTAGATATTTTCACTAACTTCACAAAGAAATTTCAGAAGGTTGTTTCTGCAAAAAAAAAAAATGCGCCTTATATTACTCAAACTACAATTAAAAATGCTACAATAACAAAGGGAACTGCCACAGATTTGAGCCATATAGAAACTGAAAGTGTTGATTATATTTACACCGACCCTCCTTACGGAAGTAAAATCCCATATCTTGATTTATCGGTTATGTGGAATGCCTGGTTAGATTTAGATGTTAGCGAACAAGACCGTAAAGAAGAAGCAATTGAAGGCGGTCGACTCGAAAAAACAAAAACTGAATATAGCAATTTATTGTCGCAATCTATCAAGGAAATGTATCGTGTTTTGAAATACGACCGTTGGATGTCATTTGTATTCGCACATCAAGATCCTCATTATTGGCATATTATTGTTGATACAGCTGAAAAATGTGGTTTTGAATATGCAGGAGCTGTAAAACAACATAATGGGCAAGCCAGTTTTAAAAAACGCCAAAATCCTTTCTCAGTTCTATCAGGCCAATTAATTATTAACTTTATTAAAAAAGAGACACCTCAAGCAATACAAAAATTTAAACTCGGTAATGATATTTACGATTTAATTATTGAAACAATTGAAAGTGTGATTGCCATAAATGATGGAGCAGGTCTTGAACAAATAAATGATGAGCTGATTATTAAAGGCTTGGAATTTGGGTTTTTAGATGTGTTAAGTCGGGAATATAAAGACTTAACCCCAATTTTGATGAGCGAATTTGATTACGATCAACAATTGAAAAAATTTTATATTCGTCAAAATCAGAAATTTAAAACAAAAATCCCATTGGATATGCGTATAAAATACTTTCTACTTTCCTATATGAAACGTAAAGAGTTTGATAAGGAATATCCTACTACCGATGATATAATTTTAGACATTATGCCGTTATTAAGAAATGGTGTTACACCCGAAAATCAAACAATTTTAAGAATTCTTTCAATGATTGCAGACGAATTTGGAAATAATCAATGGAGAATTAAACGTGTAGGACAATTAACATTAGAATTATTTTAGAAATTAATTCGTTAATTACCAACTACTTACTACCGACTATAAACTATTTAAACCGGCATCCTTCCAAATGATCATTTACCATACCTGCGGCTTGCATAAAAGAATAACAAATGGTTGAGCCCACAAACATGAATCCACGCGAAAGTAAATCTTTGCTCATAGCATCCGATTCGGCTGTTTTTGGGGGAATTTCAGCATTGCAAGTTGGATGATTTATGATGGCTTCCCCATTTGTAAATTGCCAAATATAACGGTCGAATGTTCCGAACTCTTCCAGAACACGCAAAAATGCCTGTGCATTTATGATGGTTGCACGGATTTTAGTCTGATTGCGGATGATGGACGCATCTTGCATAAGAGACTGAATCTTCGCTTCGTCATACAATGCAATTTTTTTCACTTCAAAATTATCAAATGCCCGACGGAAATTTTCGCGTTTGTAGAGTATGGTTCTCCAGCTCAATCCCGCTTGAAAAGCATCCATCACCATAAATTCAAACAATTTACGATCATCGTGAAGAGGTTTGCCCCATTCTTCGTCGTGGTAAGCACGCATCAGGGCATCGTTGCCAGGCCAGTTACAATCATTCATATAATTCATAATTTATAATGCATAATGCATGAATATTTTTAAACATCTTTTAGCGAGAAATGTTGTAATTTTGTCATCCCTAAAACTCTACTGCAAAGTTAGAATTCTTTTTGATATTTTAAATTATGAATTGTGCATTATGAATTATACATTAAAAATAAATCCGCTCGAAATAATCGAAAAATACTACTTCAAAGGAAGCGAAATTCATTACATCCTACTGAAACATAGCGAACAAGTAAGAGACAAAGCGTTGAAAATTGCAATCAATCATCCCGAATTAAAACTTGATTCAGAATTTATTGCCGGCGCATCAATGCTCCACGATATTGGCATTTTCCTTTGCGACGCACCACGTATTCATTGTCATGGTTCACATGAATATATTCAACATGGTTATCTGGGAGCAGATTTACTCCGGGCAGAAGGTTTACCAAAACATGCATTGGTTTGTGAGCGACATACCGGAGTTGGATTAAGCCTGGAAATGATTCTGAAGAAGCAACTTCCACTTCCGCAACGAGATATGCTGCCTGTTTCGCTCGAAGAACAAGTGATTTGTTATGCAGATAAATTTTTTTCAAAAACGCAGCTTGAGGAAGAACATTCCATAGAAAGAATCAGACAATATCTAAATAGATATGGTGAGTTGGAAGTCTTAAAATTCGACGAATGGAATTCAATGTTTGAAGGTGAGAAGCTTTAGTTGATTTTTTAAAATTAAGAATTCTCAAAACCGCTTGGTAATGATTTATTTCCGGTTTTTGCACCCAGTTCTTTTATTTTTTCGGCCGTTCGGATAATGTTACCAGAGCCGTCTTTCATTTTTTTCATAGCATCGTCATACGCATTGGAAGTCCGGTCGATATTGGCTTTTATCTTAGACATATCTTCAGCAAAACCAATAAATTTATCATACAAAGCACCACTTAAACGGGCTATTTCCTGCGCGTTTTTTGTCTGGTTTTCTTGTTTCCAAATCGACGAAATAGTGCGCAATGTTGCCAACAAAGTTGTTGGACTCACAATTACAATTTTTCGTTCCCAAGCATACGAAAAAATTTCGCTATCACCTTGTACCGCAACCGAAAACGATGCCTCAATGGGCAAAAACATCAACACAAAATCGGGCGTATTCAGGTTTTGTGCATTCTGATAATTCTTTTCGCTCAACAACTTTACATGACTGCGCAACGAATTGATATGATCTTTCAAATGCGCCACCCGATGTTCATCAGATTCTGCCGAAACAAATCGTTCATAAGCCACAAGCGAAACTTTGGAATCGATAACAATATGTTTATTGTCAGGCAAATGTATAATCAAATCCGGACGCTGTACACTTGAGTCGGCACCATCAACCACTTCTTCCCGTTCGTATTCCTGACCTCTGGTCAAACCGGAACGTTCCAACACACGTTCCAAAATCACTTCACCCCAGTTTCCCTGTTTTTTTACATCGCCTTTCAGCGCCTTTGTGAGGTTATTGGCTTCTTCACTTACACGCGTATTCAGCTCGGTAAGTTTTCGAACTTCTTCGCGAAGACTTATTTTGTCTCGCAATTCTTTATCATAGGCATCATCAACTTTCTTTTCAAAAGTTTGGATGCGTTCTCGTAATGGATTCAGAATTTCGCTCAGGTTTTTATGGTTATAAACCGAAAATTCGTCCGAACGTTCTTTCAAAATCTTCGTAGCAATATTTTCAAATTCAGAGGTTAAGCGCTTTTGAAGATTCTCTATTTCACTTTTCTGATTTTCGAGTTTCTCTGCTAAATTTTCATTAACAGCTTTGAGCGTAGCAACTTCTATGCCGCGATTATTCGCTGTTTCCAGTTGTTGAGCCAGTTCCAGTTGTAGTTTCTGCAATTCTTCCGACTTCATCCGAAGCGTTTCAAGTGCCACCGATTTTTGCATTTCAGCCTCATTTTGAGCGGTTAACAAGTCTTTTTCAGTAGTTTCGTAAGTGGTCCGCTGAATAGTTTGTTTACGTGAGAATATAAACCATGCAATCAAAAAACCAATAATCAAAGCAAAAAGAATTAATAGGTATTCCATAATTTTACAGGTTTTTATTAAAAACGAAATTAATAAGCAGGATATTGAAATCAATCAAATAATGTAGGATGGTCTTCTTCAAATTTACGAATAATTGTCAACATAAGCGTTTCACGGATAAACTTTGACTTATTCAGCACTTTATACTTTGCAATATATCGATTTAATGCCTTGTTTTCCTCGTCGTTCAATGTAAATATTTGTCGATGCGTTCGCAACGAATTGCGTTTTGAAGCCGGAATGAGTTTCTTTTTTGCCATAAGGTGAGTATATTCCGTACAAAAATAATATTTTCTTGCCAATTTTAACGGTATTATAACAAAAAACTGTATTTTTGTTTTTATTTTCTTTTTTCTATTGAGTCTTGTACTAACCAATTAACCAATCATCAAATCAACTAATTAACCAACAGGAAAATGGCTGAGCACAATGAATTAGGCAATCTGGGCGAAGAGCGAGCACAAGCTTTTTTAAGTTCAAAAGGTTTTCATATCCGACATACGAATTGGTATATTGGTAAATTGGAACTCGATATTGTGGCCGAAAAAGACGGTTGGCTTGTCATCGTCGAAGTAAAGACGCGCTCCACTGAAGCTTTCGAACACCCCGAAGAAGCTATTACCATAAAGAAAATCCGAAACATCGTGAATGCAACCCACGAATATATCTTGCAATTTGACTGGAAAGGCGAAACACGCTTCGATGTTATATCCGTCATTCCTCATGGTCAGGATTTTTTGATTGAGCATATCGAAGATGCTTTTTTGTCGCCGCTGTATTAATTATACTTCAACTCCATCTCGGTTTAACTCCTTAACTAACTGAATTTCTTTTGTTGTTTGAAAATTTACTCCACTTTCTCCACCTTCCCCAAACTCACATAACACACAAAACCACTTGTCTGGTAGCCCATTTCAGCAATCAGGTTCATGTATTGTTTTACTTGTTGCAGGTAAGTTTTGCTTTCTTTGTCGCCAAATTTATAATCAACGATAGTTGCTTCATTTTCTCTAATTATCACGCGGTCGGGACGATATTGCTCACCGGTTGGAATCAAAATAGTAGTTTCGTTCAGCACACGGGCATCATCAGAAAACCAGTTTTCAGTTTCTGGTAAGTTCCAAAAATACTGCATTTCCTCTTCTACCGTTTTGCTTTCATCTTCACTGATTCGACCTTCACGAATCATTCCCTGAATGGCTTTCGGCTGATCGGATTTTCGGGTTATTTGTTGCAAAATATCATGCATAATAATCCCGTAATTCAATTTACTATCGGTCAATTGCTGGTTTTCCAATAAATAATCCAGGCTTTGATGACGAATGCGCAAACGATCGGAACTGCTGACGGAGGGATAAACACTTACCTTTTCGTTTTGGTCAGTATCTTGCTTTTCTGCGTAAACTGCTTTCGTCGGTTCGCCCAATTCAAATAACTTTGTTTCGTCGTTGAATGAACTGCACAACGGAATAATTTCCGTGTCCAACTCCGGAGTTTCCACACTAAAACATGCCGTCAGTAATGCTGACAATGAATTGATTTTATCCAGACTTTCCACCTCTTTCTTCGGTGCAGGAGCAAAACAAATCAATTCGTTTTTGGCGCGCGTGAAAGCCACATAAGCCACATTCAAACTGTCGATAAACAAATGCATCTGTTCGTCGAAATAATTTTCCGCAAAAATGGATTGACCAAGCTTGGAACCATATTCAATAGGCAATAACGGCAGTTGGTTGAATGGCGCCACGGTTGGTTCACACCACAAAATATTGCGCATGCGGCTGTCCAAATCCCATTCGCAGAAAGGTATAATTACCACTTTAAAATCCAATCCTTTCGACTTGTGAACGGTCATAATGCGCATCGCACTTTGGTTGTCGGGCGTAGAAATGCATTGTTTGACACTGTTCTTTTTCCACCACGTGAGGAAACTGTTCAGATCGGCAGTTTTTCCGGTGGTATAACGGAACACCACATCCTGAAACGCCTGAACAAATACCGCTTCGTTGTGCCAACTGCCAATGCCGAATAGCGAAATGATCTGTTCCACCATGTCGTAAAGCGAACTGTGCTGCACTTGTTTCAACCGTTCATTTTCTTTGTTGGTAAATAAGAAAGAAAATACATTTTCATTTGAAACGTTTGTCGAAAAACAAGCATTCAAAGCCTCGTTTTCCGATTTATTTTGTCGTCCTCGGGCGTATTCGTAATTCACAATGGTTTGTTGGATGCTGTCGGCCGGATTGACAAACAACTGCAAAACACCGAGCACAAAACGTACAGAAGCCGCCGCACCAATCAGCAAACCTTCGTTGCCCATAATGTCGTAACAAACATCGGGCTTTGCTTCCGGCGTAGTTTTATAGTTCAGTAATCTATGGATTACCTGCTGTTCTTCGTCATTTTTACGCACCAAAATGCAAATATCCGCCGGACGATAACCGCGGCTTTGCAACTCTTCGAGCATAGTGGGCAATCGCTCCAAACTTTCAGCTTTCCAACCGTCTTCGTTCTCGTCAGCCGCAATAAAACTCACCCGCACCCGACCCGTTCCGGCCTTGTGCGAAATTTGCTGATGGATATTGGAGTACGCATGTTCAATTTTATGCGTCAACGCTTCCAGGGCAGGATAAACCGGCAGCACGGCTTGCAGATTTTCATTCAGCTTGCTTTGTAATAAGCTTGCAGCACGACGGAAAAAAGAATTATTGAAATCAATGATATTTTTATCGCTACGCCAGTTGGTTTCGAGGTTTTCTTCGTGAATTTGTTCGGGGCGGAAATCAGTGAGGATTTGTTCGTCGAGCAGCTTCCAATCGGAGTTACGCCAGCGGTATATGCTTTGTTTTACGTCGCCCACCACGAGGTTGAACTTGCCTGCCGCCAGACTGTTTGCCATGAGCGGATGAAAGTTTTTCCATTGCAGCGTGGACGTATCCTGAAACTCATCAATCATAAAATTATCGATGGTAATGCCCGTTTTTTCGTATACAAAAGGCGTATCGCTGTTGTCGATAATTTTGTTGAGCAACATGTTAGAATCCGAAATCAACATGGTGTTTTGCTCGTCGGTCAGCTTTTTTATTTGCACTGCCAGGTCGGACAAGATACCGAGCGTATTGATATGTTTCAACACCATTACCGCCGAATTGTAAGTCACAATGTCGACATTCAGCAATTCTACAATTTGTTGGAAACATTTCTGAAGTCCATTTTGATAAGCCGATTCGATGGCAGATTTCACATCCTGTGGCTTTGATTTGGTGTAACAATTGCTCACATCGTCGGCAAAACTTGCGAATCGTGGACTGACTTCTAATTTTCCTTTCAATATTTTTTCAAGCGTGCCGGTAGTTTTGTAAGCAAAATCTTCATGCGTCAACCCGTTACGTGCCATAACGTTCAATCCTTCGGTAGCGGTTTGTTTTAGCTTGGTTTCGAAGGTGATTTTTATCTCGCGCAGGCTTTTGCGGTAGTTGGTCAGGAATTCGCGTTCGTGCAATTTGCGGTTCGTATCTTCAGCTTTGTGCTGGTAACTTTCCTTGAAAATTTCCTTGCCCAACTCCATGATATTGCTGCGCATATTCCAGTTTTCGGACTGCTCAATCTTTTCCTCGGCATAAGCCGTAAGCCATTGCAGCAATTGTTTGTTTTCGTCTTTGGATAAATCGAGAAACAAATTATCGACCGATTGCTCCAATGTTGCCGT
The DNA here is from genome assembly GCA_017882285.1 of Paludibacter sp. Classification (GTDB taxonomy): domain Bacteria; phylum Bacteroidota; class Bacteroidia; order Bacteroidales; family Paludibacteraceae; genus Paludibacter. The sequence continues at coordinate 11,712 of JADGPS010000018.1, forward strand.
ATTGTCTAACTCCAGGTTATAACCGCCATGCACCCCGATGTCGCGGGCAAACGAACGGATTACCTGTTGAAAAAAGCGGTCGATGGTGCTTATTGAAAAAGAAGAATAATCGTGCAGAATGGTGGTGAGAATATGCTTTGCCCGAACATTGACGGTTTCTTCGTCCATGCGGAACTTCGCCATCAAACCCTCACGGTAATCCGATTTCTCGCCTTGTGACAACGCGTGCAACTCTTTCAGGATGCGCGTTTTCATCTCGTCGGTAGCCTTGTTGGTAAACGTAACGGCCAGGATGCGACGATGCGCCCGCTCCCGTTTCGGATCGAACAGCAAGTGGATATAGTCTTGCGTAAGCCGGTATGTTTTGCCCGAACCGGCAGAGGCGCGATAAATGTTGAGCATGGGAATTAATTCATAATGCACAATTCATAATGCATAATTAAAGACCAAGTTTCTTTAAAAAAAATAGCCGATACTATTTTGTTTCGGCTATTGTGGTATGATTGGATAGAATTCGTTGAATATATACGTTGCCGTGTTGGTCAAGGTTGTAAATAATATACCAGTTAGTTTGCTTGTTCCGTCTATAGTTGTGAACTTTTTCACCGTATCGTTTATGGGTGCTATATTGTGTATTGAAATGTATGGTTTTTGTATCTAATGAATCGCAAATAATTCTAATGTCCGATACATATTTGTTGGCATGTTCAACTTCTAATGGATGCTTTTCCCAACCAATCAGACCAGTCAAAATATCTGACAAATTAGTTATTGCGGCTCTACTATAGAATACCATTTTTCTTGCAATATAAGTTGATATTCTCTTTTACTTGGCTTTCAAATTCTTCTCCGGTTACATATCCTTCGGGTACAATACCCTTAACGGCAGGGTTTTCGAACTCCACACCCGAACGATAACGGCGTAAATCATTTATTATCTTCTTGCCATTTCGGGTTTTGTCGTCAATTTTTACTGTGTGTATCATATTCAGTTATCAATTATCAGTGAACAGTTATCAGTTTGCTCATTTATTCTTTAAGCTGCAAATATACATACTTCATTTGAAATTGATACGAAATTATAAAGAAAAGTTTATCCTAAAAAACAGAAATGACGCGAACAGCAAGTGAATATAGTCTTGCGTAAGCCGGTATGTTTTGTCCGAACCGGCAGAGGCGCGATAGATGTTGAGCATGGAAATTAATTCATAAAGCACAATTCATAATGAGTTATTTAAAGTTTATCCTTTTCACTTTAAAACCCATTCCTTGCAATAAATCTGCAATTTTTACACGGAAATCACCTTGTACCAATATTTCACCATCGCGAGACGAACCGCCGGCACCGCATTTTACTTTCAGCAAGGGTTAATCCTCTGCACAATAATCCCAACAAAAAAGCCGTTCCAATAAACGAAACGACTTTTTTAATCTTATTAGCTAGATTTTTTTAATCTGCTAATTTTTTGCCTTAATAGTTCAAGTAATACCCCTTACTTGAACCTTCTTACACCATCATTGGTGTAAGTAATTTTATCTACTATAATACCAGTTTCTCCACTTTGGAAAGATAAAATTAATTTTTTATCATCCAAGTATTCCACTTTCTTTTGGTATATGGCAACGCCATTAAGAGTAATTGGATTGGTTTTTTTATCAAAGTACCAATTTCCAGTATAATCTTTACCATTCCAGAACTGAATATATGTTCCATCTGGGTTAAAAGTAAAAACACTTTTCATGGAATCATCGGTAAAATTGTACCAATACCCATCTATCAAGGTAAACCACGATATTTCCACCCAAACGTATTGGGTTAAATACCATTCTGGAGTTCCAACCTCATATTTATATTTAAATGTAACTTCTACATCTTGTTTAGAAGAAACGTTATAAATAATATATGACAGAGAAGTCAATAATACGGGTATATTATTTACTGAACTTTCGCAAGCTTTATTAGCCCGCTTGTGATAGGGCTTTAAATTTTACTGGTGGAAACAAAACAGGGATTGAATGGCAATATTTTGCTTTTCCACATTGGCACGGATAAACGCAGACAGGATAAATTTTACCCGAAGTTGAATTCTTTGTTAATTGACCTGTCAAAAGCCGGATACGATTTTGTGGATTTATACCAGGCAACCGATGCCATTGGCAGAAATAAAAAATAGAGACCGATAAAAAACAAAAAAGGAAGAACTAAATTGTTCTTCCTTTTTAAGTGCATTTTAGTATGGGTGGAGAACGGGGCTCGAACCCGCGACCTTCTGAACCACAATCAGACGCTCTAACCGACTGAGCTACGACCACCATGTTTTGCGAGTGCAAAGATAATACAGCAATTGATTTTGTGCAACTGTTTTTTTTTGAAAAATCGTTTGATTTTTACAACCGATTAATAACCAAAGCTTAAAGCCTGAAAGTAAATGAAATTTCATATGATAAACCCCGAACTAGATCGTCAAATATCTGATATCCGACTTAAAATCCACCTTTCGATGAATGGAAAAGTATCGGATCAGATGACCAAAAGCGGAATTATTTACAAAAAAAGCTTTGGTGTTTCTATTCCACGGCTGAAAGAAATTTCCAAATCTTACATTCCAAATCACGATTTAGCACAACGATTATGGAACCTTCAGATTCGGGAAACCATGATTTTAGCCACTTTGCTGCAACCAATTGACGAATTTACTACGGAGATTACTCAAAATTGGATTGAAAGCTTTAATCAGATTGAAATTGTGGAACAAACCTGCATGAATTTGTTTTGTAAACTTCCGGATGCCAATTTTCTTTGCCTGAAATGGACTCAATCAGATAAAATATGGATAAAGATTACCGGTTTTTTGCTCGCTGCACGGCTTGTCGCGAAACTAAATCGAACAGAAATGGAAGCCATTATTGATAAAGCATTACAATCTTTCGAAGCTGACAATTTTCATCTTTATAAAACCATCGCTGTTTGTTTGAGCTGTTTTTGTCAAAAAAATAAAGAAATTGCGACTTACATTTTAAAAGAAATAAATGTATTTCATACATCAACCAGTATCGGACAGCAACATATTTTGAATGAAGTAAAACAGGAAATATTATTTTTGAATAATTTATAGCAATAAATAATGTAAAAGTTGTATTTTTGTTGGTCACTTTAAAAACCATGAAAGAAGAAGTTTCATTCGAATCAGTCAAAGAGATTTTCACCGAATATCTCATAAAGCAGAAGCATCGCAAAACGCCGGAGCGATATGCAATTCTGGAACGCATTAATGCTTTTGACGGACATTTTAATGCCGAAGTTCTATACAATTTGATGCAGAAAGATTATCGTGTCAGTCTGGCAACAGTTTATAATACACTTGAACTATTACTGAATTGTAAGTTAATTATTAAACATCAGATTAACGGGCAGTATGCGCAGTATGAAAAAATGTTTGGAAATAATACTCACAATCATTTGATCTGCACAAACTGTGGTAAAGTGAAGGAATTTTCGGACAAACAATTGCGAATTTCCATTCAAACGCGCAAATTTGCACATTTTTATTCGTCACATTATTCGCTGTATTTATATGGTTTATGTAACAAATGTAAGGCGTTATTGAAAAATTCATAATTGTAGTAACAATTAGAAAGAGTATCTCCAAAATATTATTTAGATAAATGAAAGTAGATGTTTTGTTAGGTCTCCAATGGGGAGATGAAGGAAAAGGAAAAGTTGTTGATGTACTCACCCCCGATTACGACCTGATTACCCGTTTTCAAGGCGGACCAAATGCGGGTCATACATTGGAATTTGAAGGTAAAAAATTTGTATTACGATCCATTCCTTCTGGAATTTTTCAAGGCGACAAAATTAATGTAATTGGTAATGGGGTAGTTCTCGACCCAGCCTTGTTTAAAGCCGAAGTGGATGCTTTGGAAGTATCAGGTCATCCGCTTACCGAACGCTTGAAAATTTCCAAAAAAGCACATTTAATTCTCCCAACACACCGATTGCTCGATGCAGCTTACGAATCGGCCAAAGGTAGTGGAAAAATCGGTACAACCGGCAAAGGAATCGGGCCAACATATACTGATAAAGTGAGTCGCAATGGCGTTCGCGTAGGTGATATTCTCCATAATTTCGAAGAAAAATACAACATTGCCATTGCTCGTCATAAAGGAATTCTGAAACAATACAATTTTGAATACGATTTGCCGGAACTTGAAAAAAACTGGTTTGAAGGCATTGAATGTATCAAACGGTTTGAACTAATTGACAGCGAATATTTTATAAACGATGCTATCAAAAACGAGAAAAAAGTATTAGCCGAAGGTGCGCAAGGAACCATGCTTGATATTGACTTTGGTTCTTATCCTTTTGTAACTTCGTCCAATACTATTTGTGCAGGGGCTTGTACCGGATTAGGTGTTGCGCCCGGAAATATCGGCGAAGTATATGGAATTTTTAAAGCTTATTGTACCCGTGTAGGCAGCGGACCTTTTCCTACAGAATTGTTTAGCGAAATAGGTGATAACATGCGCAAAATCGGGTTTGAATTTGGTTCTGTTACCGGACGACCTCGCCGCTGCGGGTGGATTGATCTGGTGGCTCTGAAATATGCCGTTATGATCAACGGTGTCACACAATTAATTATGATGAAGAGCGACGTTTTGGATAGTTTTGAAACCATTAAAGCCTGCGTTGCTTATAAAATTGACGGACAAGAAGTGGAACAATTCCCTTTTGACTTAAATGATGGTGCAGAACCAATCTTTGTTGACCTTCCGGGATGGAAAACCGATATGACCAACATGCAAAGCGAAGATGAATTTCCCGAAGAATTCAATAATTATCTCAGTTTCCTTGAAGAAGAACTGGAAGTGCCGATAAAAATTGTTTCTGTTGGACCGGATCGTGCTCAAACTGTAATTAGATATCAGAATTAGTGATTGGTTGAACGGTTGATTGGTTGAAACAAACTATCGGCTACAAACAATTAACTACCGACTATTCTGCCATTTTGTCATCTGGCAAGGATTTTGATAAAAGCAATTCACAAATAATTTAAAAACAAAAAACTATGTTTATAGGATATCTTATTTTCGGCATTTTCGCCTTGATTAGTTGGCTAATTTCCAGTAATTTAAAATCAAAATTTGAACGTTATTCAAAACTTCCCATTCCTCGGGGAATGACCGGGAAAGATGTGGCTATAAAAATGCTTCGTGATAATGGGATATACGACGTACAGGTTATTTCAACCAACGGTCATCTTACTGATCATTACGATCCGTTAACAAAAACGGTAAATCTGAGCGAAAATGTTTTTTCCTCCAGCAGTGTTGCTGCCGCTGCCGTTGCCGCTCATGAATGCGGACACGCCGTGCAACATGCAATGGCTTATGCACCACTGACTTTGCGTTCAAAACTGGTTCCGGTAGTAAACTTTGCTTCCAACTGGATGCAGTGGGTTTTATTGGCAGGAATCATTTTCGTTCGTTCGTTTCCACAACTTTTACTGGCAGGAATCGTTTTATTTGCTGTGACTACTTTGTTTAGTTTTATTACTTTACCTGTTGAAATTAACGCCAGTACACGTGCTTTAGCTTGGCTCGAAACATCAGGCATTACCAACTACGAAACTCACGATCAGGCAAAAGATGCATTGAAAACCGCTGCTTATACTTATGTGGTTGCTGCACTGGGTTCGTTAGCAGCCCTGGTTTATTACATTCTGATTTTCATGGGCGGAAGCAGAAGATAAACTAAAATTTACAAAACAAAAAAGACCGTGCAATTTTATAAAACGAATTGCGCGGCCTGTTTCATTATGTTGATGTTATCGAATTCAAATCTCTTTCTTTCTCCAATTTCCTTTCAGCAAATACCAATAACCAGGTGTCCCGATTATAGTCCAATATACAAATTCTGACATCCAAACTACCGCAACTGAACTTGGATGAATGATAGCGGTATAATAAACATAACTAAGATAGAAAAAAAGAGTCAAAAATTCAATGGCAAAAGCAGTACGTGTATTACCGGTGCCTGAAACTCCATTGAAAATGATATTACCGACAGCACAAAAAATCATAGCGACAGATACAACCCTCATTACCGGAATACAGGCAAGTATCAGACCGGCATCGTCTGTATAAATTCGGGCAAAAAGTTGCGGGAAAGCGAATGTAAGCAAAAGTAATGGCACAACCATCAGCAAAACTATTCGGATTACACGCTTAATAAACGGTATAACTTCCTCTTTTCTTCCTGCGCCTATCAAGTTGCTAACCAATGTGTTAACAGAAGTTGAAAGTGCCGAACCCGGAATCATAAGCAAAATATACAAACTTCGGCCTATATTACTCACTGCCAATGGTTGTTCGCCCATTCGTTCGATAAAAATAAAGAACATAAACCAGGTAGAAATAGAGATAAAATACTGGAACATAATGAAGATGGACAGATTCAAAATGGTCAGAATGGTTTTGAGTTCCACTTTCTTAAATTCGAGAAGTCCATATAATTTCATATTTGTTCTGAAAATGGTATGCAAAACCAGATACACGAGCGTTACCGCTTCGGCAATTACCGAAGAAATTCCGGCACCTTCTATGCCTAATTGAGGAAATCCGAAATGGCCGAAAATCAACGTGTAATCGAAAATGATATTTGTGATAGCCATTAAAACAGCAGAGGTGGTAAGAATTCGGGTTTGAGTTATACCAACATACAGTCCCCGAAAAATCACATTAATAAAAGAGAAAAAGAAGCCGTAAATCCGCCAGTTGAGATAAGCAATAGAGGCATTGTAGACATGTTCGGAACTTACAAGTAACTTCATGATATGAGGTACACCTTTCACCGAAAAACCGAAAATTATTACACTTAACAAAAAATTAAAAAGTAAACTATTGTTGAAAATTGGTCCGATTTGTGCGTAATTTTTCTCACCATTACGTCGTCCGATTAATATCTGTGCCCCCTGACTAAAGCCAAAACCAATCATGTAAATGGCAAAGTAAAAAACACCCCCAATGGCAGATGCACCTAATTCTACTTCACCTACACGACCCAGAAAAGCCGTATTGGTTACGTTTATGATGTTCTGAGCCAAGAGTGTCAGAAATATCGGATACGTTATTTTAAATATGTTTTTGTTGGAAGTCAATCTTAATCAGAATTTCTAATGTTTTGCAAAAGTACAAAAGAGAGAGATATAAATCAACAGAAGAAAAATTAAAATTGCAAAGTCATAAAGAAACATGTTTACTTACTTTTAATTACAATTTCCTGTGATGGAATTCCTTCAACCGAAGCTTTCAGAACAATGTTTCCACTGGTGGAATTGCTTTGCAAAATTGCCAGACATTTTCCATAGAACAAATGGCGTTCGGGTTTTTTGAGTGAAACGTGGTCGTTTTGATCACCATTATCAGTTCCAACGATAGCTCCATCGCCTTCCAACGTAAATTTGACTAATTGATTTGCAACAGGAGAAGCATTTCCATCTTTATCCAGCAATTCAACAGTTACAAATGAAAGGTCTTTGCCATCGGCAGCAATCGAGGAACGATCTGCTTTCAAACGAATGCTTACGGATTCGCCGGCAGTTTTAATTTCTTTGGTCAGCACTACTTTGCCATCTTTGCGTGAGACTGCTTTCAGTGTTCCGGGAGTGAAAGGAACACGCCACATTACATGTAAGTCTTCACCTGTTTTGCTGCGTTTTCCAAGTGATTGTCCGTTCAGATACAATTCCACTTCGTCGGCGTTATTATAATATGTCCAAACATCAACTGTTTTTCCAGGTTCCCAGTTCCAATGAGGAAAAATATACAGTACATCTTTTGTAGTCCATTCGCTTTGGTACATGTAATACACATCTTTAGGGAATCCGGCTAAATCAATTATTCCAAAGAACGAACTGCGCGATGGCCACCAATACGGTGTTGGTTCACCCAGATAATCGAAACCAGTCCAGATATATTGTCCGGCTACATGGTCGTATTTTTTAACAATCTTCCAGGTTGCTTCATGTGTTGAACCCCATGGTGCATGACTGTTATCGTATGCAGAACACATTTGTGTTGAGCTTGAATAAGGCAAATCCCAGCGTTTTGGACTGACAATAATACTGTCGGAAGGATTTACATAAAAACCACGTGATTGTAATGAAGAAACAGATTCAGTAACAATAAACGGTTTTGTAGGATAACGTTTGGTTATACCTTCATATTCGCTTTCATGATAATTGAATCCGATTAAATCCAAAGCTTCTGATTTAAACAAAGGATTATTGGCATCGGTACCGTTACAAGCTGCCGAAACAGGACGAGTCGGGTCAACGGATTTGGTCACATCTACCAAATGCCTGGTGAGCAAAGCAAACTTACCTAAAATTCCTAATCTTACATCTTCGTTATCTGCCACTTTTCTATTGTTTAATAGCACATTGGCTGTTTGAAGATCCATTTCTTTCGTTTTTGTTTCGCCCCATTGTTCGCCCACTTCGTTACCGATGCTCCAAATAAAAATAGAAGGGTGGTTGCGGTCACGGGTAATCATATCGGTTAAATCGCGGACATGCCATTCGGGGAAATCGATTGAATAATCGTTCTTAGTTTTTTGTTTCAGCCACATATCAAAGGCTTCGTCCATCACGATAAAGCCCATTTTGTCGCATAAGTCGAGTAATTCCGGAGCAGGTGGATTATGCGAAGTACGGATACCGTTACAACCCATATCTTTCAATATCTGCAACTGACGTTCTATGGCACGTGTATTTACTGCAGCACCCAAAGCACCTAAATCGTGGTGATTACATACACCGTTTATCTTCACTCGTTTTCCATTCAGAATAAATCCTTTTTTTACATCAAAAGTAAATGAACGAATTCCCACCGTGGTAACATATTCATCCGTTAAACGACCAATTGCGTATGTCCGTGTAACAAGTTTATACAAATAAGGATTTTCGATATTCCACAAGGTTGGTTTTTTTACAACAAGTTTCTGCAGGTATTGATGTGCTTTTCCTGCGCTTACATATAACGAACCATCAATTTTGGTTACAAGTTTTCCTTCTGCATCGTAAAGTGATTGTTCAACCCTGATAGTTCGTTGATTTCCCTCATCATTTTTTATAGTAGTCTGTATCGCTACTTCAGCACTATCGGCATTAATATTGGGAGTGGTTACGTATGTTCCCCATTGATCCACATGAACCGGATTGGTAGTTGTCAACCACACATTGCGATAAATACCCGAGCCTGAATACCAACGCGAATTCGGTTGTTTGGAATTATCCACTTTCACCGCAATCACATTGTTCTCTCCAAATTTAATGTATGGAGTCAAATCGTAACGAAAGGAAATATAACCATAAGGTCTTTTCCCTACGGAAGTTCCGTTAATCCACACTTCACTATTGCGATATACGCCATCGAAATCAATATAAATTCGTTTGCCATTGTTGGTTTTATCAACCGTAAAGCTTTTACGATACCAGCCTAATCCACCTGGTAAAGCACCACCACCCGGCGAAGCGGGAAAATCTTTACCGAAATCGGATTCAATACTCCAGTCGTGTGGCAAATTAAGCATGCGCCATTTGCTGTCATCAAATGTAGTAGCCGAGGCATTCGTAGTACTGTCGCCCAGTGTAAACTTCCAACTTTGGGTGAAGCTATGAACCCTTGGCGTAGTGCTTTTGTTGGCAGCGTAGCTTATGCAGGTGCTGACTAACAGTAACAGAATTAGTTTTGTTGTTTTCATGATTTCTTGTTTGTCGATATAATGTATATTTCGGTTATTTTTTCTTTATTGTTGCCACGAAACCGCCGTTGTTCGCTAGTTCTATTTTTATAACATCTCCTTTCTTTACGGTTTGTTTCTTTAGAAGAAGTTCCTTTGGATCCTTGTTGGCATTCTTACCATCCGCCCAACTACTCATTTCGTATATTCCTTCAGGCAAGAAGTCGAGAGTAAAGCTGATTTTCTTTCCAACACTGTTATTCATAACGCCCACAAACCAGGTATCGTTACTTCGTTTGGCAAGTGCCACGTAGCTATCGGGCGTTCCACCAATGAATTTGATATCGTCCCAAACGGTTGGAACAATCTTAAGAAAGTCGGCTCCTGCTTTGTTCAGTATATTATCCGGATGGTCGCAAACCACGGTCAACGGGCTTTCGTAAATCACAAACTTAGAAAGTTCTGCAGCACGCGTATTCCAAACCTCTGCGGGAGTCTGATTCTTGTATTGTTCTTTTGTTACATTCAGAAAAGCTCCCGGCGTATAGTCCATTTGTCCGGCCAGCATGCGCGTATAGGCTAGTTTCACATTGTGCTCGGGACTCATTTTGGTGGAGAACTTATAATACTCGTTGCCCATCACTCCTTCGCGGGTAATCATATTCGGATAAGTGCGAATAATGCCGTCGGGCTTATAAGCACCGTGAAAATCAACCAACAACTGATTGTCGGCAGCATATTTGATAATGTCGTGATACCAGTTCACCATTTCCTGATCGTCTCTGTCCATAAAGTCGATTTTGATACCGGCCACTCCCCATTGCTTGTAGAGGGGAAGAGCTGCTTTGTAAGCCGAGTTGCGGTTTACATCGCTCGAATAGATCCAGAGAATAATCTTTACATTCTTCGATTTTGCGTACGCAATAATCTCGGGCATATTGATTTGTGGCGCCCATTTGGTAATGTCCGCTTCGGGCGAGTTGAACGGACCGTACCATTGCCAGTCCACCAACATATACGGCCATCCCATTGCAGCAGCTAAATCGATGTATTGTTTGATAACGGGCATTTCCATTTTTACTTCGCCACTCCACCAATGATCCCATGCACTAATGCCGGGTTTAATCCACGACGGATCTTTTATGGTACAAGGGTCGTTGAGGTTTTGCACTATTTCCGATTCAATAAGCGTTCCCGGATTATTACCCACCATCAATACCCGCCATGGCGTGTACACTTCATCATCAAATCGAACTTTCACTGCGCTTTCTGCTTCGCCCGGCAGGGGAACCAGTTTAGTACTTAGTTCATTGGTTTTTCCTGTTGTGCCAATATAGAATGCACTGTAATTGTCAATCTTCGCCTCGGTAATGGCTACCCAACAGTTGTTACCATAGTCCATCAACAATGGCATTCCTGCAACTGACTTCTCTGTCAGATAGCTCAGTTTATGTTCTTTGAATTCACCCTCGTTCGAACTTGAATAGCCGCCGTACTCCACTATCCACGATTTCGGATCGTTGGGAATGTTGAAGGTGGTCAGCTCTTTTGTAATCTGTCGGTTGCCCGCTCTGGCACTTCGGTAAAGTTTATACCGAAAAGCAACTCCATCGTTGTAAGCTCGAACGAACAGTTCCATTTGTCTCATTAAACCTGATTTTTCTTTCAGGGTTAATTGAAGTTCGGTACAATTGTTCAATACTTGGGCATGTTTCGATTTTACTACCGGCTGCCATGTTTCGTTGATCGTTTCTGTTTTCTGGCCGATGATGGCAAAATCTCCGCTCATAGCCGGTTCTCCCAGAAACTCGAATCCCAGTTGCGATGGATTTACAATCACCCGGTCATTGTATTTTACAGAATAAGATACCTTTTCGCTGTTATCAATCGTCACAGCAATAGTTTTGTCGGGCGACGAAATACTCAGACTTTGTGAATACGAAAGTAAACTACTTGCTATGGCGAGGCAAAGAAGAAATAAGGTTTTTAATTGTTTCATATTGTGTTTATAGTTTCGATTGATAATTGTTGTTCTATCTGATTTACTTTACTTCCAGCACATTCACCATCTCCGGTTGCGCTTCGGCTACACCTTCGCCATCTACCTGTTGAACATTCTCAACGAACAGATGCAGACTTTTCTTATCCTTCCATAACTCGGTGTCGTAGGTTGGTTCCCATGACCCAACTCCAAAGTCAGTAAGGTCAGATATTGTCCATTTATTTTGAGCAATATTATTACAAACAGCTACCGATACTTTGTCGCCGCGTTCGCTATCGCGAAAGAATAACTGTATCGAAGCTTTATCGTTTTTACCACTCACCAACACCTGCGGACGGGAAATAGGAATGCGTTTAGTACCGACACCACTCAACGAAAAAGGAGTTGTTCGGAATCCAAGATCCAACTCATTCCACTTGTTGCCCACATTGTAGACAATGTGATATTGTGGAATTGTGCTGTTGGCACTACGCCAATAAGAGGCAATAAACGGATTCCCATTGTCGTCAGTAGTCATTGATGTTTGATTGATCAGTTCACTGTTTTGGGGAATATTACATGCCAGCTCTGCATTTGCTTCGTTGATCGGCAATCCGTATTTCTCGCCGGTAGATTTCTCCCAACTGATACCACCATCGGTAGAGCGTGCAAAAAACATATTGTGATTGCTGGCTACGTCGGGAGAACCACGCCACACCCACGAAATATTAAACGTTCCGCTCTTATCCACACAAGCCAGCCAATAAGCATTCTGACGACCTTCGCCATCGATAAGATTGGTGTGCAATTGTGTCCATATTTTTGATTTTACATCATAACGATTCATCACCAGGTTTCCTTTCTCCGAGCGTCCGTCACGATACAAAAAGATCAGATTGCCATTGGGCATTTTGTAGAATTCGGGGTAAGTTGCATTGGTATCGTTCAATCCGGTCATCGGCATTTTATCCGTTAACTGCAACGACAGTGGCGCCACCGAATGCGCATAGTTCAGCGGATTGCCATGATGATCCCACGAAACATGTAAAAAACCATCTCCATCCACCATAATGCTGATACAGTTGTGTGCATCGTGAATGTTACCCCCAAAAACAGTTTCTACTATTTCCCATTTCGAAGTGTTGAGTTTTCGTTTACCAAGTGTCAGCGTCCCTTTTTGATTGTAGAAAGCTATAAATTGAATGTTTTTGTAAGTCACCAATGAATTTTTCCGAAAAACAACGGCATTCACTGAGTTCCCCGCCCAGGCTTTGACCACAGGAACAGTTCTACTTTGTGCCTGAACGGATGAAAATCCGAAGGTGAGGAGACAGAGTAAGAGACAGAGCTGCTTCATGCAATTTTATTATTAGACGGTTCTCGATTGTTGATTGAATTCCCTGCAAAAATACAGATTTAAATTTATATCTATAGTGCTTAAATGTCTGTTGACTGGGGTAGATACGTATTTATTATTTTGTTTTTGAATAAAAATAGAGTGTTTTGTTTAAACATTCGGAAATTGGGATCAAATCCGTATAAAAGGAGAATAGCCCGGCCGACATATATCAGACGGGCTATTCAGAGAACCTTAAAAAACTAACCTGAGAAAACAATGATTAAATGATATCATGAAATTAATATGTCTAAACTCAATTAGTTGCACCTTGTATCAGCCCATCTAATGCCTGCTGATCGGATACTGTATAGTTATTTCTATTGATTAATCCACCGGTATCCCAGAAAAATGGTAAGAATCCGTTGGCAATAGCTTGTTTCGTTACGTATTTAAAGTAATATGCCCTTGAAGCCAAATGAAGTTTTAATGCATCACCTGTCAGATTAGTACGGGCTGAAGCTCCGAACTCACCAATTATAACCGGAATACCTTTATCTACAAACTGCTTCTTCATTAGAGCGAAATTGGCATCAACAGTAGCTTCTTCTCCCCATGTAGGATTGTGAGCTGTGTCTGTTGTTGAGTGATTGCCTGCACCCCAGTAGTAGAACTGATTACCCCAGGTTTCGTCCTTAGTCATACCACAAAAATTCCAAGGCGTATAGTAATGTACTTCAGCCATCATGCGGTTGGCAACTTTATCGGTCGGTAAAGTATTCATCAACTTATTCGTTTTTTCTATATCAGTGCTTGGCCCCTGAACAATTATCACCCGATATGCATTCTTTCCACCTGTGGAGCGAACGGCATCAATAAAGGTTTGATGGTAGGAGAGCAGAACGGACATTTGTGTGGCATCAACAACATTCGGTTCATTGGCACTTGCAAAAAGCACATATTCATCAAAATCACGTAGAGCTACAGCAATTTGTTCCCAATAAGCTTTTTGCTTCGCATTGTTTTCCACCTTTTTTGCTTCGGTACAATTGTTTTCAAGCCAGCCACCATCCCAATGGATATTCAGTATAACATACATATCATTATTTACACAATATTGTACTACTTCTTTAACTCTGGCTAACCAACTCGAACTTATAATTAAAGTAGTTTGGTCTGCATATTGATTCCAATCACAAGGTAAACGAATGGCATTAAACCCACTCTGTTTTATTGCTTTAATCAGGTCATTTGTAATCAATGGATTTCCCCAGCCAGTTTCTCCACCAGTGGCTTCAAGGGTATTCCCAATATTCAGACCAACTTTAATTTTTTTTGCAAGCTCTGTGGCTGTACTGCTCATACCTGTAGCATCAGCGGGAATGCTTAATGCCTTGCCGGTTTGTTGTATTTTTACAGTATCTAATATATCACCCGATACATACAGGATATTTCCCTCACGTGTATAGGGAGAAACATTTTCTGCAACTGTAAAAGTTTGTATCTTATTATCGGTAGAAGTGGATTTTAAAGTGATCCAACTTGGCTGAATAGTAGTTGTATAGGTTGCTGCTGCTTGAATATTTACAGCAATATCCCCTCCTGCAGCCTCTACAGTATACTTTTTATTATCGATTGTAAATTTGACCAATTCCTGAATCACTTTGACTTGTTTTGTCAGCGAACCGGCAGTTATGCTAATTATTGCTTCCCGTGGGTCAGTTGTCGAATTTTCAGTTACAGTTACAGTTATTTGTTTTGTACCGGCTTCCCCGGAGGCAGGTGCCAATGTACACCATGATTGAGAACTTGATACTGTCCACTTTACATTGGTTTTAATTGCCAGTGCCGCTGTCCCGCTTTCTTTAGTAAAGTTCATTTGTTCTTTTGCTAAAGTTATTTCCGGCTCTACGATTGGTTCGCTTTTGCAGGAAGAAAATAGAATCATCAAAAGCAGGATGACAACGGGTGACAAATATTTTTTTAATACTTTCATTTTGAAATTTATGAGATTAACTATTAATGATTGTCCATTTTATAAAAACGCAAATGTATCAAAAAAGGTATTAGCTTTTTTATCGATGACATAATTCGTTAAATTTTTCTTTCTCAAGCGGGTTTAGATTTACTTTTTTCAAACTTTGCTGAAGCTCCCGCACCTTTCCGGCTTTGGCCTGAACTTTCCCCATAAATGAAACTTCTTTTGACAATCCCGGATTTTGTTTCAATTTATCCGTATTTTGTTTCAGGGTTTTCAGTGCTGCTTCAAACTCCAGTAACATTTTTTCATTTTCATTCATTGTCGAGGTTTTCTTAGACATCTCGATACATGCTTTTTCCATTTGGAAACTATATTCCTTTGATTTTGCAAATTCAGGATCTTTAGCTGCTTTCTCCTTAAGCTCTTCAGATGTATTAAAAGCATCTTCAAATTGATCTTTTTTTTGTTCCTCCTGTGCTTGTTTCTTATTATTACAAGCACTCATCAATAAACCGCACGAAAGAATGAAAATGTAAATGTAATTAAGAAAAGACTTCATAGAAGTAGTATTAAAAAAGAGGTTGCCAACCTTCTCAGGGCAACCTCTTTTTACTGTTAATGAATTAATTTGCCAAAACATAATGGAATCCTAAAATTTCATCTTTGTCATCTCCACCAGCTGTCGATTTAGAAATGGCACCTAACCAAAAACCATTAGTATCAATGGTACTTAGAGTCGCATTTCCATAAGGCAAATATAGCCATTCATTTGTAGCTAGCGGTTTTGCCCAATTAGTTCCTTTAGGATTAGTCGTGTTCAACCAATTCCCTACGCTTCCTGTGTAATCAACAAGAGGAAATTCAAATTTAATTGAAGGAATATCAGGGTTAATGGTCAATTTACCGGAAACGGTATATCCGGCAGTTGTTACATTTCCACTTGCATCATATAAATCCTGAGTTAACGTAACTTTAATATCAGAACCGTTTGCTTCGAATTTCAGGCTAGCACTCTTTGCTATGTCGCTGGTCTTTGCATTCCAAACCCACCCATTTGAAGTGAAATCAGTTCCAAAGGTAGAAGCACTCGTCCATCCGCCGGTAAAATCAAATTTCATCCAATCTATAAACCAGGCTGTATCAGGTTTAAAGGTTTTACCAACTAATGCTTTTTTCCATGCAGCCAAAGGATCAACAACTCCACCACCCAATTGAGGGATTAAATGATAAACCATATATTCCGGTTTAACAGGATCACGTTTCCCAACCCACAAACCGGAAATAGCACCGGATGCATCTTTTTCAATTTTAGTGATGCGCCATTGATTAGCATCCGTAGTAGCAAGGGTTACCCAACCACCACAGATAATAAAATTAGGTGTAACACCTACAAACGTGTAGATTCCTTTATTATCTAATGTATAAGCACCCGTTGTAGATTTTCCGTCAGGAGCCACATAAACAGCTGTGTTTGTCTCAGAATTCAGCGTCAAAGAGAAATTGGCAAAATTAGCTGCTGCTGCTGCATTGTATCCAGTCCAACTATCATACTTATCGGCAGCAGTCCAACCTGCATTCATTATTGAACCATCAAGATTTGCCCAGTTAAATGGAGTTTCCGGAGAAAGTACCCACTTGATACTTTTTGAAACAGTTTGAGAAATGTCTGTTTGCCAGCCGGCAGGTAACGTTGGTTCCGGTTCTACCACTACACCCGGAGTCCATGCATCTTTATAATCTTTTGAGATATAATTATACACTGTTGCTGAAGCTGCCGATCCATCCGCATTAACTTTATTTGCTGGTTCAACTAAAATTTGCATTGCATCTTTTGTTAGATAGATGATACGAAATTCAGTTGCAGCTTTCACCTCTGCGTCACGACTTAAATCGTGTAGAGGATAAGCACCGGAGAACTTAATAGTATGCGTTTTTGTATCGAGCATATAATTTCCTGTGCTCTTGCCTAAACCATACGCTTCTTGATCAGAAATCACATTAGCTCCACCTTTTAGGTTGAAAGTCATCGTTCCAAAGTCTGCTTTTGCGCACATCCAGCTGTTTCCAACCCAATCGGCTAACCAGTACCATGTTGCAGTTTTACCATCGGCTCCCATATTCGGAGTAATCGCTTTTGTAGCATCCCAGGTAAAACTATCATTGGTATTACCATCCAGGTACGATTCACCACTAGCGTAGTGAAGATTATCCCATTTATAATGCCATGTAAAAAAGTATATCGGAGCTTTGAAGTAACGCGATGTACCTGCTGCATCAAGATCCAGATACCAGGTTTTTTCTTTTCCGGCTCCTCCCGATATTAATGTCCACATCGGATCACTAACAAATTCGGCATACATATTGTCAACCTTGAAGCTTACAGTGTCTCCATAAACCGCACCTCCGCGAGTCAATACACCAAACTGAACTTTATAGGTTCCTGCGAAAGGGATATTCAAGGTAACCTTCTGTTCTTGACTACGTCCTTGCGGATGATTCCACAACGGAGTATATTTACTTCCCATCAAACTCGTCAGATAGACGATGTTTGGGTTTGTAGCATCGTGTTCAATCTTAAAAGAGATGCCTTCTACTAAATCAGTGCTCTTTACATCTTGAGCACCCAGAGCAAATTCTTCGGGTGAACACGATGCAAACATAATTGCCACCAGCGACAATATCGAAAATAATTTAAATATTTTGTTCATAATAATCATCATTTAAAGTTTATTTTACCAACCTTGATTTTGTTTCAATGTTCCGTTCGAAAGTGTTATCTGAGTATTCGGAATCTGCATAAAACCTCTTGTTTTTGTAATGTTCGATGCACTAATAGTAACTACGTCACTTACCTTACCACTCAATACGTTTTGAGTTTGTGCAATTGTATTTGCGGCATTATCTAACCCTGTACGCAATAAATCCCAATAACGGATTCCCTCGAAAGCAAATTCGAAACGGCGTTCTGTTTGGATATCGCTCAGAGTAACCGATGCTACAGCAGGTAAACCTGCACGTTGATGAACTTTATTGAAATAGGTTACTTTATTAGGAGAATCAAGTTCAGCAGCCATTAACAGCACATCGGCATATCGAATTACTACGAAATCCTGATCCTGTGACGTTTGGAAGTCCTTTGAGCCACCTGTGTCCGATGTTCCATCTGGTAAACAAGTGGGCGAATATTTCTTTACCATATAACCGGTATATTCGCGTTGGTCTTTCAAGTCGTAGGTTTTCTCGATACCTTCTCCAACTATATCAATTATCGAAGCTGATTTACGAGCATCTCCAGCCGCAAACTCGGTTACTAATTTCGGATTAACGGTACAAGCACCCCAACCTTTGCCATAAGGAGACCAGTTAGTATTACGCATTCCCATCATAACCAACCAACGATTACCATCTACCATACCATTGTAATCCGAGGTATTGTTAAACTTCTGGGCAAATACTACTTCTTTATTTCCCTTTCCTGCATAACCCGATTTGTCCAACGTGTTGGTGGCAGGTATAGGAACATAACTTGCTGCCGGCCAAAGTTTTTTATAATCAGCTATAGTATCGAATTCATTGCTGGCAATTACATCTTCCAGACCAGCCAATACCTCTGGTTTTGTTACCCCAAGATCGTCTTTAGCGTAGTAGCCTGTATAGAAAAGATATACACGGGCCAACATGGCTTTAGCAGCATAACTGGTAACACGACCATCATTTGTTGCAGCATTGGCTTTTGGATATGCAGTTGCAGGGATGTTAGCAGCAGCAAACTTCAGGTCTTCAACAATAAGTTTATAGGTTTCAATTGGTTCAGATTGAGCAACATTATCTGTTGTTGGTGCTGTTAACAATGGCACTTTCTCAAAAAGACGAACCAAATCGAAATACTCGATAGCACGCAAGAAACGGGTTTCCCCTTCGATGCGATTACGAGTTGCACTTACTACTGAATCTTTTGTAGATTTCCATGATGCTATAGTAGGTAACTTTTGCAACAATGTATTGCAACGGAAAATGCCGGCATAATAATCAGTCCATGTTCCGTTAAATATGTTGTTGTCCGAAGATGATTGCGAAATATCAAAGCGATCTAAAGCCTGATAACCACGACCATCAGTATTACCGGTTCCCCCAAAACAGTTATCTGAAAGAACCTCAGAAATAACGTAGAATGATTGATTCCCATTTGAAGAGGTGCGTTGGTAGCCATCGTAACAACCCACTAAGGCCATTTCGGCATCAGCTTCTGTTTTATAAAAGTTCTGATCAAGAATGGACGTCATCGGTTGAACATCCAGAACGCTTTCGGAGCACGAAAAGAAAGTCAGCGTTAATGCTCCGAATGCCAGTATATTTAATTTGAATTTATTCATAATTGTTTATCTATTAAAAATTAGAACTTAAGATTTACACCAACTAAGAAAGTTTGTGGGCGTGGATAATAACCTAGGTCGATGCCTGAAACCCATTTGTCAGTTCCATAACCAATTTCAGGATCCATTCCATTGTATTTGGTAAAGGTAAATGCGTTTTGTACTGAACCATACAATCTACATTGGCTAATAAACTTGAATTTCATTACTTTAGCAAAATCATAACCCACTGTAATGTTACTGATACGAAGGAAATCACCATCTTGCAAATAAAGGTCGGAGAATTGCCAGTTGATATTGGTTTCAGTTACACGAGGCATACTATTAGAAGTACCCTCACCTGTCCAACGACCAAGAATAGCAGTTGTATAATTTGCTTGTTTGTTAGTCTGGTTACGATATGATTGAACAATTTTGTTACCCATTACTCCATTTCCATTAACAGCAAAATCAAAGCCTCTGTAATCAAATCCGAAGTTCAAACCAAAAGTGAATGAGGGCATTCCATTTCCTAAATCAGTTTTATCATCGGCATTTATCACGCCATCTTTATTTAAATCTACATATTTAACGTCACCTGGTTTTACATCGGCTTGTAAGATACCATTTCCTGCGGCTTTCCAGTCGGCAATTTCTTGTGCATTTTGGAAAATACCTGCTGTTTTGTACCCCCAAAAATATCCGATAGGATGTCCGTTTTGCGCACGATAAAATTCTTCAGAGTTATCAAAAAGCATATTGGGTAACCCGTGAATAATACCGTCTACTGTAGGAATATTTCCAACCTCGTTTTTGTTGTATGCTCCGTTAACACCAAAGTTATAGTTGAATTTGCCAATGCGATCATTCCAGTTTAAAGCCAATTCAATACCGGTATTCTTTACATCTCCACCATTAATGAAAGGTCCACCAGCACCTGCTGTTGCCAGAATAGGAGCTTGTACCAACCAGTCTTTTGTTGTTTTTACATAAAAATCTGCATTAACACCTAGGCGACTTTTCAAAAAGCGTGCATCAACGCCAATATTGGTTTGTTCCGAGGTTTCCCATTTTACTTTTGGATTAGATAAACGGCTAGCATATGCTCCGGCAACATTAGTTCCTGCTGTACCAAAATTATAAAATGCGGCAGAATTATTGATACTACTACTGTAGCCAGTAGAGGTATTGATTGGAGAAGCATATTGGAACGCATCAATATCCTGATTACCTACCTGACCCCAACTTGCACGTAGTTTTAAGAAATCCATCCAATTTTCAGAAGATTTCAAAAACTCTTCGTTGGTCATTACCCAACCACCTGAAACAGATGGGAAATAACCCCAACGGTTACCTGCTGCAAACTTAGAAGAACCATCGGCACGCAAGGTAGCATTCAGCATATATTTTTCCTTGTAGTTATATCCAATACGTCCAAAGTAAGAGACACGATTATTTACTATTTCGGGTTTCCCGTTTACAGCCCTGGTTTCAACCGCTTTACCATCCTTGTCTAAATGCGCTTGACCTGTTGTATTGTCAAGATATGCATGTGAGAAATCGTTGAATTGCGACAATAGATTCCAGTTAGAAGCAGACAAATAGGTTCCTTGATAATGAACAGCCTCCATACCAACCAGTGCGTTAAAAGCATGATCTTCGTTGATTTTAAAGTCATATCCGGCAGTATTTGTCCAAGTCGATGTATAACCCTTGCTCATATTCTGACTGGTAGTAGTGTGATCGGTATGCGCTCCATCGTCGTATATGGAAAATCGAAATAGTGGGGTGAAGCTACGATATTCCGATGCATAGTAATTAATACCTAAAGTAGACTTCAATTTTAAATTTTTAATTGGTTCTAATTCGGCATAAATGTCAGCCATCAATTTTTGGTTATCATTCTTGTTATTTGTATTCGTCATCATTGCTCCATAAGGGTTGCCATCTCCCTTATACCAAGTAGAGTTGCTGGTGTCGTTGTAAGGACTACCATAAATATTATTGTCGCTATATACAGGTGATAGTGGAGAAGCTCCGAATGCTCCACGTAGGGTATTGTTATATTGATTACCAACGTTAACACCGGTATTCATTATGTAGTTAAAGTTCAGATGTTGACCTACTTTCAATACGTTTTTATAAAGTTTATGTTCTGTATTAATACGGAAACCATAACGTTCGTAGTTTGAAGCATCTTTACCGCCCACAACACCTTTTTGCGAAGTGTAGTTCATTGACAATGAGTAAATTGAAGCATCAGAGCCACCATTGATATTGAATGAATAGTTTTCTGTTTTGGCATCTTTTTTAAACATTTGACCTACCCAATCGGTATTTGCCAAGTCTCCCATCGAACCCCAATCAAAAGCAGAAGAACCAGAGTTCAGTGATTGTTCGTCCATAATGGTTTTATACTGATCGGCATTCAGCATTTTAGCCTTACGAGCTACATTTTGCACACCGTAATATGCGTCAAATGACACTTGACCTTTTCCACTTACACCTTGCTTGGTAGTTACCAGTATAACACCATTTGCTGCCTGAGCACCGTATATAGCTGCCGAGGCGGCATCTTTTAAAATATCTATCGACTGAATGTCGGATGCGTTTAATACGGAAATGTCACCTTCAATACCGTCAATAATATAAAGTGGGCCAGAGTTACCCACCGTACCTAAACCACGGATAGTAACTTTCATATCAGATCCGGGTTGTCCTGAAGTAGAAGTAATATTTACACCCGGAGTTTTTCCTTGCATAGCTTGCAATGGACTGGTTGTATTCATTCTGGCAAGTTCTTCACCCTTTACCTGAACAGTTGCTCCGGTATTCAGCTTCTTTTTTTGAACACCGTAACCTACTACTACCACTTCGTCTAATGATCTTGTGTCTTCTTTTAAACGAACGGTAATTTTGGGACTGTTTACTTTAATTTCTTGCGTTTCGTAACCAATATACGAAATTTTAAGGGTTTCACCCGTTTTAGCTGTGAGCGAAAATGCACCATTAAAATCGGTTACAGTTCCTTGCGTTGTTCCTTTTACCATAACGCTAACGCCAATAAGCGGCTCGCTATCATTGTCGGACAATACAATACCGGAAACTTTTCCATCGGGATTCTGGGCAGCGGCCAGTCCAAACGAACATAGCATCACCGCGAGGATTACGTACTTGTTCAATAGGTCTTTAGTAACCCTTCGAACAGATTGAATCACCTGTTTTTCATTCATAATTTTTACTAATTTAAAGTTAATAACTGATTGTTGATTTTTTATTCTTATTTTTAATATCTAAAGTCTTTATTTAATTTCGCGAAACTAAAATCGTCGTAGGCTAATATTTATTAATCTCATTTTAGCTTAATACTTGTTTTGCCTCCCATATAACGAACAATTTTCACTTCATTCGTAGTTCCATCAATTCCAATTGGATGGTTTGCGTCAACAAATATGACATTAAAGTTACGTTCCTTAGTCATTCCGTTAAAGCTTCCTTTTCTATTTGCAATACTAAGCGTTTTATTCTGGTCGTTGTAGTCAAACTTTATAGTTGAATAAGACCCTTTTTCGTAATTATAATTTACATTTTCATCTTCATATAAGCTAAATGCTCCGTTTTTACCGGCATATACATACAAAGTCAAATCGGTTTGAGCTTGCGTTGTGTTTTGAATTTGTTTTCCCATTGGAAGTATACTACCGGCTACAACAAATATTGGCATGCGTTCGTAAGGAGCAGCGACGGTTTGTTTTTCTCCACCGGCGGTGAATGTTCCGTTATATAAGTTGTACCATCCGGCACTTTTTGGAAAATAGACTTCTCGTGTTCTGGCTTTGTAATTAGTAACAGGACAAATCATCATTTCTGAACCAAACATATATTGGTCGTCAACATTCAATACTTTCGTATCGCTTTCAAAATCCATCATTAGTGGACGCATAATGGTAAAATCGTTGAAATAGCTCATACCGGCCAAAGTATAAATATAAGGCATTAGGCGATACCGCAGTTTCGTATAGTACAACATAGTTTTATAAGCCGGATGTGTATCGGGAGCAATGTTCCACAATTCGCGGTAAGGAGGTTGACCGTGTGAACGGAACAGTGGCACAAATGCTCCGAATTGGTTCCAACGCACACTTAGTTCACGCCATTCGTTGCGGTCTTCCGAACCTTCTTTGGCTCGTTCGTAACGTTTTTCCACGCAGAAGCCTCCGTCATCCATGGTCCAATAAGGATTTCCGGAGATAGAGAAGTTCATTCCTGCGGTGATCTGTGCTTTCATATCTTCCCAACGGGTACCGATATCACCACTCCAAATGGCAGCAGCATATTTTTGAGAACCAGCAAAACCAGAGCGTGTAAGTAAAAATACGCGATCATTATTGTTGGTGGAACGTTGACCTTCGTAAATACCTTTGGCATTCATTAATCCATAGGCATTAAAGAATTCGGTAGAAGAACCGGCCGCGGTAGGATTCATAAGTTTTTTCCGATAAGCCATGCTAGAATTTGAATTGATATCTGGTTCGGAAGCATCCATCCACCATGCATCAAAATGTTTGCTGTATAGTTTTTCGTTCATTTGTTTCCAGAACAATTCACGAGCACCCTGACTGTAAGCATCGTAGAACGAACCAATATAACCCTTTCCAATCCAGTCGCGTACACTATCGTTCACAGCTTGTTGGTACATCCAACCTTTGTCGGCAAATTCTTTATAATTTTTTGTGCTGGTATAGAATTTAGGCCAAACAGAAATCATAATACGAGCTGCAGAGTCATGAACTTCTTTCACCATTGCTTCCGGATTCGGGAAACGAGTTGAATCAAATTCGTGGCTTCCCCATGCATCTTGTTTCCAGTACGACCAATCTTGTACGATATTATCAATCGGAATTTGACGACGTCTGAATTCGCGTAAGGTGCTGAGTAACTCATCTTGTGTTTTGTAACGCTCGCGACTTTGCCAGAATCCCATGGCCCATTTAGGCATTATTTGCGCTTTGCCCGTTACAGTGCGGTAGCCACTAATAACCTGGTCGGCATTATTCCCACGAATAAAATAATAATCGAGTTGTTTTCCCATTTCCGACCAGAACGAGAGTTTGCTTTGTTCTTCGGCAGTAACAGGGCTGAGGGCTTTCAAACTGATATATGAAACGCCTCCATCGGGTAACCATTCTATACGGAGTTTGTGTTTTGTATTAGCCTGAAGATTGGCTGTGAATTTATAACTATTTGGATTCCATGCTGTGCGCCAGCGCTCGGTTACAACTAAACTATCGTCCAGATACACTTTGGTATATCCGGCATAATACAATATAAAATGAAATAATCCGCTTTCGGTTGGTTGTATTTCGCCGTTCCAGGTTATAGCGGCATTATTGAAAGGAAAATCTTTTGGAAAGTTTGTAACGGTTTCGAGGTTTTCGTAATCTATGGTTTTTTCTGTTCGTTCAACAAAAACATTTTTGGGGTCTTTGTTTACCATATAAGTAGCGGTAAGTCCGCCTTCTTTTCCATTTTTATCAAATAATTTGAATTGATTCAGATTGGCATATTCACGTGGATCACCAAAGCGTGTGAGAGAATAATTGTCCCAAAGAATACCGTAATTCTTATTGGAAACAATAAACGGAACTGAAACTTTGGTATTGTATTGATACAAAACTTCATTTTTGCCTTTGTAATTAAATTCATTGGATTGATGTTGACCTAAACCGTAGAATGCTTCGTCGGATGGTGATTCAAATACCTGACGAAACGTGTAACCGGCATGACCGTCAACTTCAATGGGTTTGAAAGTTTTTCCGCCACCACGTTGTTCCTGAAGGATAATATTTCCTTTCAAATCGGTAAAGGTTATTTCACCGGTTTTAAGAGAAATGAGTGCTTTCATAGTTAGGGTTTTCAATATCACTGTGTCACCATGTTCAGTTGCGTCCCAACTATCATTTTGGATATCGGCAAAAGTTGCTATCAAACTTGGAACATCGGAAAGTTCTTTGGAAGGAGAAGCTGTTACACGAATAATATCGTCGGTAACCACTTTTAATCGAAGAGTTCTAACATCCTCGGGAGAGGATTGTTTAAGGGAAATCAGAATGCCATCTGTAGTTTTCTGATAAGGCGTACGGTTACATCCTACCAAAGATGTAACGAGATATAACAACACAATCAATTTGTACTTGTTCATGATTTTAATAATAGTATATGAATTGGAAATAAATTTCGCATTTAAGGCTTGACAAATATACGACACCGATTTCATTTCATTAGGGGTGAATGTTTTTATCACAGGTTGTATTTGATAACCTATAGGGGTCAAATGTTCTCTTAATGGGTCTTAATTGATAACAAGCAAAAATATCTTTTAATACCCCGCAATAATTTTATACATTTGCACTATCAAAGCTAATGCAAATTAACATTTATGAAAAGACATATACTGACCTTGCTACTTATCTTAGCTATAGGGTTACAAGCTGAAACCTATAATTTCACACGCTTAGATAATACCCACGGTTTATCGAATAACCAGATTGGATGTATTTTCAAGGATAGTCGCGGTTTTGTGTGGATAGGCACTAACTACGGACTGAACCGCTATGATGGTAATCAAGTCAAAGTTTACAAGTCGATAAAAAACGACACAACCAGTTTATTGTACAATGCTGTTCCCGAAATTCAAGAAGATTATGCAGGAAACTTATGGATTAGAGGAACAGGCAGTTATATAGTTTACGATATCATTACCGAAAAATTTATACGCACCCTGTCACCTATTCTCTCACCATTGGGAATTCGTTTTACGCCAACTCTGGTAGAAATAGACAGTCAGAAAAATTATTATTTTTATCATGCTAACGATGGGATTTATAAATACGATATTAAAAACAAAAAACTGTTGCGTTTTAAACAATCGGAAAGTGCCAATACGCTTAGCAAAGGTATTGTTAATAGTATCAAGGTTGAACGCGGTTATTTTTGGGTGCTTTTTCAATCGGGATTGCTCGAACGCTTCAACGAGAAAACCAATACAGTGGATTTTCGAAATCGATATGTTCTGGAGACCGCTCTGGGAGCAAGTATTAATAAAATTCTATATCTTGATTCTGATGGATGCCCCTGGATTTATCCGGGTATAGGTGACAAAGGAGTTTTGTATTTTGATTTGTCCAGATCTCAATGGGTTTTCTTTGGTAATGATAAAAAGGATTTTAGGAATCCCGTTGATCAGTATATAACGTCTAACTTTGTGCGCGCTATTGCACAAGACCAGAAAGGACGGGTCTGGATAGCAACCGATCATGGTGGAGTAAATATCTTTGATAAAATGACCTCCGAGATGACTGTTCTCCGCAACGACCCAATGAATCCAAACTCTCTTAGTCAAAACTCAGCTATCAGTTTGTATTATGACAATTCCGGTATTATGTGGGTAGGAACCTATAAAAATGGTGTTTCGTACTACCATCCCGGTATGTTTAAATTTGATAAATCTCCCTTGTTTTTTTATCACAATCCCGATCTGGAAAACAAAGATTGTAATAATCTTTACGAAGACCGGAAAGGAAATCTGTGGATAGGAACCAATGGAAGTGGTTTGCTAAAGTGGAACAATTCAAACCGTAAATTTACGCTTTATCGCAATCAAAAAGAGAATCCAACGAGTATCTCTTCGGATATTGTGATTTCTATGTTGGAAGATAAAAAAGGAACGATGTGGTTCGGGACTTTTCTGGGTGGACTGAATCAACTGGTGGGAGAGCGGTTTAAACCTTACTTACCCGAAGTAAACAATCCCAATTCATTATCGAATAAAAGTATTTACGGATTGGTGGAAGATCGTCAGCAAAATCTTTGGATTGCTACTCTTGGAGGCGGTTTGGATAAACTGGATGCTCAGCGGAAAAATTTTAGCCGACATACCGTCGGAAATTTAACCGGTATATCGTCCGACTTTATTTTATCTTTATATTCAAAAGATTCTTCTTTGGTTTATTTAAGTACAACCAACGGAATCGATATGCTGAACACAGCTACGAATACAATTACGCCTGTTTTCAAAAATCGCTTACAGCAAAACAAACTCTCTGATTTAATCACCTACAATACGCTTGTCGACCGCCGAAATCAACTTTGGATAGCTACCGACAACGGTATCAATGTATATAATACCGAACGAAATACGATTACATATATTAATAAAACCAGCGGTTTGCCGAGTGATCAGGTAGTGTCGTTGGTGGAAGATAACAGCGGAAATGTTTGGGTTGGTACGCGAAATGGACTGGCTTGTGTTTATTGTATTAACAAAGGGGCTAAGTATGAGTATACAGTTGTTTCCTTCGACGAAAATGATGGATTGCTGAGTTCTATTTTTAATCAAAATGCGGTTTTCAAGAATAAACAAGGGAAGATATACATTGGCTGCACTAAAGGATATACCGTTTTCGATCCGCAGGCCATTCACTTCAATACTATCGTTCCACAACCACATTTCACCCAACTAATAATAGGTAGCGACGAAATACAACCCGGTGAAAAGTATAAGAATCGAATTGTGATAGATAGCTCTATTGCACACCGAAATAAAATTGTGTTGCAATACGACGATAAAAACTTTACCGTTAATTTCTCGGCCTTGAGTTATATTCATCCCGAAAAAAACCGTTATCGATATAAACTGAAGGGTTTTGACGAAGACTGGATCGAAACAAAAAATGGTATCGGATCGGCAAGCTATTCCAATCTAAATCAAGGAACCTACCAGCTTATTGTATATGCCAGTAATAACGATAATGTATGGACCACCAAACCGTTGATACTCGAAATTGTTATGCAGCCACCGTTTTGGTTTGCGTGGTGGGCTATTACCATTTACATAATATTAGGGTTGACTTTGCTGTGGTACATAGTAAATTTCAATCTACGGAAACAAGAACGTGAATTTGAAAATACCCAACGCATGCGTGAAGCCAAGCAATTGCACGAAGTGGATGAAATGAAATTCCGGTTTTTTACCAATATCAGTCACGAATTCCGTACACCTCTGACGCTGATAATCAATCCGGTGGAAAAATTGTTAGATGAGTCAAAAACAGATGAAGAAAAATCGTTGCTTTCCATTATTTTACGGAATGCCAACGGGTTATTAGAACTTGTGAATCAGTTGCTGGATTTTCGGAAACTGGATGTTCAAAAAGATACGCTGAATATATCGGTAGGAGACGTGGTGGCTTTCATTAAGGATATTTGCTATTCCTTTACCGAATTGGCAAACCGGAAATCCATCAGTTTTTCCTTCTCAACATCTGTATCGGAACTGCGGATAGAGTTTGATTCTGAAAAAATGAAGAAGATTGTTTCAAATCTCCTATCGAATGCATTTAAGTTTACCCCTCCTGATGGAAAGATTGATGTTCATATCGGATTGGTGCAACAGCTTAACGATGAAAAACAGGTATTGAAAATTTCTATATCTGACAGTGGCATTGGTATTCCGTCTAAGGACCTTGACCGCATATTCGAACGGTTCTACAGGGTGGAAAATCCCGAGAATGGTCATCAAACAGGCACCGGTGTAGGACTGCACATTGCCAGCGAATATGTAAAACTGCATCAGGGCTATATCGGTGTAAAAAGCACTCTCGGTAAAGGCTCTACTTTCTCTGTAGTTATTCCGGCCAATGAACATATTCACGAAGAAATTATTGCTCAAAATGGAATTGAAAGCGAAATCCCAGAAGAGCTAACCCCCGAAGAAGAAGCTATTTCGGAAGAACACCGCAGTAAATTGCCGCTTATGTTAGTAGTCGACGATAATGAAGATTTCCGCAATTTTATTGCGGCCTTATTTACCGAAAGCTATCGCATTTTGAAAGCCGTAGATGGGGAAGAAGCTCACAAAATAATTCTGGATAAAATGCCCGATATTATTATTTGTGACGTGATGATGCCAAAAATGGATGGCTTCGAATTGTGCCGTAAGGTAAAACAGGATATTCGTATTTCACACATTCCTATTATTTTGCTAACTGCCAAAGCCGGCGACGAGAATAAATACATTGGTCTGGAGGCCGGTGCCGAAGATTATATTGCCAAGCCGTTCAACATGGAAATGCTGGCACTCAAGGTATCGCGTATTATCGAAAGGCAAAGAAAGACCCGCGATCAGTTTAAACACAAAGTGGATATTACTACCGGCGAAGTGGAAATTACCTCCATGGACGAGAAGTTTGTGAAGAAAGCCGTGGCACTGGTCGAAGCCAATATTGCCAGCAGTGAGTTTCTGGTGGAAGATCTCTGTCGCGAAATGGGCATGAGTCGCGTGTATTTTTACAAAAAGATACTCTCACTAACCGACAAAACGCCTTCGGAATTTATCCGATTTATCCGCCTGAAACGTGCAGCCGATTTATTGGAAAAAAGTCAGATGTTTGTCAACGAAGTGGCGTATCATGTGGGTTTCAACGATCCAAAATATTTCCGTAAATACTTTAAAGACGAATATGGAGTGAGTCCCAACGAATATAAAAAGAAGTTTGTGAATTAACAGATGACTGAACTTTCGTTCGTAAAATAAACGATTGCTATATTTCTGCGAATTGATCATCCTGATTTATCGTGGTGGACGCAAAGAGAAAAACTTAAAAGTTTTTCTACCGATACCCAGCATATCTCATTGGCAGTTTTGAATCTTTGCATTGAAAAAAATAGTTTATAACGAACCTTCGAATATTAAAAAGCCCCCGATATTCCCGGAGGCTTTTCAATTTTAATACACAATCAAATCATTGTAACACTGCCCAAATACTGACTTGTTGAAACCAATGTCGGGTCACTTGCCGATTGAAAGAAAAGATACACTACCAACTTATCACCTGCATTTCCATTTGGAAGCGGCACGATACCACTTGCTGACAGTCGGGTTGCTTGTTCTGTCGAATAACTCAGCTCGTGATTGTTAGCATTGTAAACTAACATTACGGCTTTATCAGTCGATTCTCCGCGACTATTTACACTATTGTCTTCCCACCGGAAATTTACATTTCCTTCAGTTAGCTCTGCACTTGCCGCTTTTGCCTGACCTAAATCACCATCGCTGATAAGCACCTTGCTGTAATCAATTTCAAAATTCGGGGCTTCACCGGTTATTGCATTTTTCAATGCAAATTGACAGGCATAATTGTATGGT
>JADGPS010000019.1 GCA_017882285.1 Paludibacter sp.
GAAATGGGCGTGAACATTTATCCAACCGGTGGTGAAACTGCTGACGTGGGCGATTTGGTTCGCACAATAATCGTAGACAGCACTGTTACCTGCCGTATGAAACGGGCTGATGTAATTGATAATGCAAAAATTAAAGCCGGAGATGTCATTGTTGGACTTTCCTCTTCCGGTCAGGCGACGTATGAGAAAGAATATAACGGTGGCATGGGAAGCAACGGCCTGACTTCCGCCCGCCATGATGTTTTTGCCAATTATCTGGCTGTCAAATATCCCGAAAGTTATAATCCTGAAATTCCTCAAGATTTGGCTTATTCTGGTTCTTGTAAATTGACTGACGAAATTGGAGGGTTAGGAATCGATGCCGGAAAACTGGTTCTATCACCCACACGAACTTATGCTCCGGTGGTGAAAATGCTATTATCAGAACTTCGTCCGCATATTCACGGTATGGTGCATTGTTCGGGTGGTGCACAAACTAAAATTCTACACTTTATTGATAACCTGAAAATAGTAAAAAACAACCTTTTCCCTGTACCACTACTTTTCCAACTAATTCAGAAAGAATCGGAAACTGACTGGAAGGAAATGTATCAGGTTTTCAACATGGGTCACCGATTGGAAATATATTTGCCTGCAGAATATGCCCAACAGGTTATTGAAATCTCAAAATCGTTTAATATTGATGCTCAAATTGTGGGATATTGCGAAGTATCCGATAAAAAGGAGTTGCTGATTGAAAGTGAGTTTGGAAAGTTTGAATATTAGGAATTTGTAATTGGATTAATAACTTATCAACGATTTTTTTATTACCATCTCACCAATTTTTTTCTTAAAGAGATTCTCCCTATAGTAAGAATATACAAGCTTACTAATGGAAGAAAAATATCAAAAATGGGTAATGTCAATACATATTTTCGTCCTCCAAAATGTTTGGAAGAAGCGTTTATAATGGATAATTGTACAATAAACCGAATTAAAAATAAAACTCCGGCGGCAATTTGCGTTATTACATTTCCAAAAATAATTACCATGATTAAAGTCAGGTAAAAAAGCCCACGAGTTATTGGTTCAACCGACAATCTTAATTTGCTGGAACTTTTGTAAAAAGATGATACCGACAAATGGCGTTCTTTCTGATAAAGCCAACCTTTAAATGTGGTATTAGGTTCCGACCAGGTAATGCTGTCGGGAGCAATTTCTACGCGTGAATTCCAAGGTGTACTGGCTTTATTTACAAGTAAATCATCGTCACCCGAACTGAGATGTAAAGTGGATGCAAATCCTTTGTGTGCAAAGAAAGTTTCTTTCCGATAAGCCAGATTCCGTCCGACACCCATGTACGGTTTACGCGCAGTAGCCATTCCCATATATTGCAAGGCAATGAATAATGTATCGTAGGTTATGAGTCGGTTTAAGAATCCTTTTTTCTGAAAATATGCACCATATCCTAAAACAAAATCAGTTTCGCGGGTAAAGTTTCGAGTCATTCGGGCTATCCACATTTTGTCTTCGGGCATGCAATCGGCATCCGTAAAAAGCAATAATTCGTTTTTTGCAGCTTTAATGCCCAAAGTTAACCCTAATTTTTTTGTACTAAGATTATTGGCACCAACCGGAACAAAAGTTGTACGTAAATTTGGGTATTCAACACATAAATCACCAAGCAGAATTTCTGTTTCGTCAGTCGAACCGTCATTGATTACAATTACCTCAAAGTCAGGGTAGTCCTGCAGCAATACAAAAGGAAGAAATTTTCGCAAATTATCAGCTTCGTCTTTGGCACAAATAATAACGGAAACGGGTGGTTGTTCTGCGATAAAAGAAACTTTTCCTTTCTTTATTTTCGTACGGATATGCAAAACTCCGTTGATGTATCGAAAATAATAGTACAATTGGTAAATAAAAGCGATGAGGAAAATTCCGAACAGAATCAGTTCTAAAAGTAAAAAAGGAAAACCGTAAATTTTCATATTTTGTCAGTTATCAGTAAACATTTATCAGTGAGCGAGTTCGTCGGAAGTATATGCTTTGGGTAATTTGCGTAAGTTATATTGCGAAGCCATAATTTCACCATAAGCCCCGGCCGAACGCAAGGCAATCAAATCGCCACGTTTAGTTTGATTCATGACAAATCCTTTGGCAAAAGTATCGGCCGATTCACAAATAGGACCTACCACGTCATACGGTTCTACCGCTAAATCAGAACTTAAATTTTCGATATGATGGTATGCCTGATACAAAGCCGGGCGAATTAAATCGGTAAAACCGGCATCCAGAATAGCAAACTTTTTAGAACTTCCTTGTTTTACATACAAAACTCTGGAAATCAAACTACCGCATTGAGCCACAACCGCACGACCCAATTCGAAATGAAGTGTTTGGTTGTGTTGCAACTGCAGATGATCACGGAAAATATTGAAATATGCTTGAAAATCAGGAATCGGGAAATGATTAGGATGTTCGTAATTGATTCCTAAACCTCCACCTACATTGATATGTTCAAGTTTTACGCTATGAGACAAGAAATATTCCTGTAACTCGTTTACCCGCACACACAAACCCTGAAATGAAGTTAGATCGGTAATTTGTGAACCAATATGAAAGTGAATTCCAATCAGTTTTACATTTGGTAAAGTCGGAAACAAATCAATTAAATGATCCAAATCCGACATGTTAATTCCAAACTTGTTTTCGCTTAATCCGGTTGTAATATAATGATGCGTATGAGCACTTACATTCGGATTAATTCGTAGAGCCACATGTGCGATTTTTCCTTTTGCCGAAGCCAGTTCATTGATAACTTCGAGTTCGGGAACAGATTCCACGTTGAAACAGAAAATGTCGTTGTACAGGCCAAGATTTATTTCCCAATCGGCTTTCCCCACACCGGCAAAAACGATTTTAGAAGGAGAAATCCCGGCATCGATAGCAGCCTGAACTTCGCCACCACTCACACAATCGGCTCCAAGTCCGGCATCTTTGATGACAGCCAACACACTTGGGTTAACGTTGGCTTTCATGGCATAATGCACATGAAAATCAGTTTTTTTTGTCTCTGATTTTATTTCTACCAACGTTTTGCGCAGCACATCCAAATCGTAATAATAAAATGGTGTTTGTATTTCGTTGAATTTATCGATAGGATAGTTAGCTTTAATCATAATATTTCAGTTATCAATAGATAGTTTTCAGTAAATAGTTAGCTTCGTGTTCAACTTCAACTAACAGGCAGCCACTAATTGTTAATTTTCAATTAAAAAGTGCATGACTCAAAGCGTTCAGAGCACGTCTTTTGTCTTCGGCTTTAATAAGGAACGAAATGTTGTAATTGCTGCCACCGTACGAAATCATACGAACAGGGATTTCACTCATTGCACCAACCACTTTGGCTTGAAATCCAATATTCTCGAATGGCATATCGCCCACTACGCAAATGATAACCATATCTTTATCAATAGTTACCGTTCCAAATTTCTTCAAATCATTCACAATTTCATCCAAACGTTTGACGTTGTCGATAGATACCGACACGCCTACTTCCGAAGTAGTTACCATGTCAATTGGAGTATGATATGATTCGAAAATCTCAAACACTTTACGTAAAAACCCGTGTGCCAGTAACATACGTCCTGATTTGATTTTGATGGCAGTAATACCATCTTTTGCAGCAACGGCTTCAATTTTTCCTTTTTTACTTTTGGTAGAAATCAAAGTGCCCGGAGCCTTTGGCTCCATTGTATTCAGCAAACGAACAGGAATATTGGCCAGTTTTGCAGGAAGAATACAGGTTGGGTGGAGAATTTTTGCACCAAAATAAGCCAACTCGGCTGCTTCTTCAAAATGTAAAACAGGAACCGGTTTTGTGCCTTCTACAAAACGCGGATCGTTGTTATGCATACCGTCAATATCAGTCCAGATTTGAATTTCGTCAGCATTTACAGCAGCACCAATCAACGATGCAGTATAATCGCTTCCGCCTCGTTGCAGGTTGTCAATTTCACCATAAAAATTGCGGCAGATAAAACCCTGGGTAATATAAATCATTTTATCGGGTTGTGTTGCAATTTGTTTCGCAAGATTTTCAGCAATAAAGGCAGTATCGGGTTCGGCATTTTTATCAATACGCATAAATTCGAGTGCAGGCAGCAAAATGCTGTTTTCGCCAATTTCTTGTAAATAAAGATGGAACATGGCCGTAGAGAGCAATTCGCCCTGAGCCAATATGGCTTTTTCTTCGAATAATGTAAAAACAGATTTTGAAAAAGAACGCAGGTATTCGAAAATGTTCTTTAAATTCAATTTTGCCTCCGATTTGTATTCATCCGATGAATATAATTCATCCACAACATCAGCGTATTTCTGTTGAAGTATGTTAATTTTTTCTAAAGCTCCTGAGATATTATTTTTATAAAAATAATCGGATATTTCTATCAAATTATTGGTTGTTCCCGACATAGCCGATAAAATCACAATTTTTTGTTCACCATCGCAAATCAGCTTAGCAACGTTTTTCATACGAGCCGCTGAACCTACCGATGTTCCACCGAATTTTAATACTTTCATTTTCATGTTATATTGTAAATTGACAAAATAAAATTAGTTACAAAAGTAATATTTTTTTCTCAATAAATATCCATTTGCTATTTCGACAATTTACTTTACATTTGCAAAAAAATGCATTCCGTACATGAGAAAAAGGATAATTTCACTATTATTGTCAATTTTCTGCATAAGTATGCTCATTTATGGCGTTGACGCTTGGATTCGAATAAACCAACTGGGTTATTTGCCAAACGCTCAAAAAAAGGCCATTCTCATAAGTGAATCCCATCAACAAAGTAAAAATCAAACGCCATTCTATTTGCCGCCAAATGAATGGTACAACGACAGTATCAGCCTCTGGTGTAAAGAAGTGGGAATCCAATTAGTGAATTTTACGCCCGGAACACTTTCGAACGCCGATTACAGCATCCCCGAAATGCGTGACAAATATTACTCCAGCAACGAAATTTATAATAAAATTCTGAACTTTCGCAAGCTTTATTAGCCCGCTTGTAATAGGGCTTTAAAATTTAAGTATTTTGTAAGTTGTTCGTTTTCAGAGAATAAATTTTCCATTAACGTTTCACTATCTAAGTTGAGAATTTCGGACAAATGGGATACTAATTCAATGATAATCATCCATATTTTTTCAGATATGGTAATTTGCAAGGAATCTTTTTGTGTTGCACGAAACAATTCACCAAGTGTTTCGTAATCAGAAAACCGTTTTGCTACTGAAAGTAAGTTGTACTGAATCATACAAAGAGTTGTTGCTGCGATTTGAGCATCAAAATCTTGTGATTGACATTTACCTAAACCCAGATGTTGTTTGCATTCTTTGAAAAATACTTCTATCGACCAGCGGGTTGAATAGATTTTATAGGCTTGTTCAAAAGTAAGTTCTGTGTTAGTAGTCATTATCCCGTTCCAATTGCCTTTTTTAGAGGTTTTACAAAAATAGAGTTTTACTTCTATACCTTTAAAATCGACAATGATTTCGCCATAATAATAGCCTAACAGTTTTGAACGTTTTGTCTTTTTAATTCTTTTCACCTTATACCCCATTTCCAGCAATATATCCGCAATTTTCACCCGAAAATCACCTTGTACTAAAATATCACCGTCACGCGATGAACCACCGGCACCGCATTTTACTTTCAGCAAGGGTTAATCTTCTGCACAAAAATCCCAACAAAAAAGCCGTTTCCAATCAATGAAACGGCATTTTTTAATTTTATTAGATAGATTTTTATCTGCTAATTTTTATACCCTGCGTTGTGATAAGTGAATCTAAATACTATACCTTGTTGATTGGTATAATGAATAGACATTTTTTGTTCAGTTAACTCTTCAATAGTAAAATATCTTACACTATAAATAAGAATAGCTGGTGATTTAGATTTATCTAAAGACCATAATCCGGAATAGGTTTCACCATTCCGTAATTGAGAATATTTTCCATCAGAAGTAAAATTAACTACTTCATATGGACCACCAAAATAGACCCATTCTCCATCAAGAAAAGCTGAGACCGAATCTTGAGCCCAAGTAATATTCAACAATGGCCACAATAGTGAATCTTTCTTAAAAGCAACTTCAAATGTATCATCTTTTGATACATCTCTAACTGTATAGACATCCATAGCAGGTAGAATATTCCCATTGTCTTTTAAATAATCGATTTCATATCCATTGGGATACGGTTCAATCTTGAAGGTAGCAGTTCCACCTTTGTTTACAGTTTGCATAGAAGGAGTGACGGTTCCACCAGGAACTATAACTCTACTTGCAACTGTGAACTGTTTAATAACAACTGGTGGATCTACAACTGGTGGATTTATTGGATCGCAACTGTTGCAACAACTCGCTAATACTATAGCGGTAAAAAAAAGAAAAAAGATATTCTTCATGGTAGCAATTTTTTAGAAACTCATCCAATGACTTTAAATATTGGGTTGAGCATGATTAAATCAATATATTGCAGATACTGAAATAGCCTTATCCTACCTTTTTAATACTCTAATTTCGAGAGACAAAGGTAAAGAATATATTTTAGTTACCATACCCGTTAATATAAAAAAACAAGCTATTTAAAATTAATCTTCTTCACCTTGAAGCCCATTTCCAATAAAATGTCGGCAATCTTCACGCGGAAATCGCCCTGCACCAGAATTTCTCCGTCGCGCGACGAACCGCCCGCACCGCATTTAACCTTCAACAGTTTTGCCAGCTCTTTCAACTCGTCATCTTTCCCTTTGAAATCGGTAACAAGCGTAGCTGGTTTGCCATTACGTTTATCCAATTCCACACGCAAAGGTTCCACCTGACGTTTCTTTGGCGGTTTAATGATAGCCGAAGGCGGCGTTTCCTCCACTTGTGGCACCGTATTCTTTACTTCATTTAGCTTATCTTTCCAATCCATAAATTCAGTTACAATTTATTTATTTACGATTTACAATTTCGAAGAAATATTCCCCTTTTAGGGGGTTAGGGGGCAACCATTTAGGGGGTTAGGGGGCTAATTTCTTAAACATTTCCCAAATAATAATTCCTCCGGTAACACTCACATTCAGCGAATGCTTGGTGCCAAATTGCGGAATTTCAATGCAGCCATCACACGCATCCACCACACTTTGTTGCACGCCTTTTACTTCATTTCCCAGAATCACGGCGTATTTTTTTTTGTCCAATTCCAAATCCGGCAACATAGTGCTTCCTTCGGCTTGCTCGATGGCGAAAACGGTGTAGCCTTTCGCTTTCAACTCTTCCAATGCCACATGCGTATCTTCATAATGTTTCCAATCGACTGTATTTTCGGCGCCAAGTGCCGTTTTATGGATTTCGGCATGAGGCGGCGTGCTGGTAATGCCACACAAATAAACGGCTTCCACCAAAAATGCATCAGCCGTACGAAACACCGAACCAACGTTATGCAGGCTTCGCACATTGTCGAGCACCACCACCAGCGGGGTTTTCTTTTCTTCTTTGAATTCCTCCATGGTGAGGCGGTTCATTTCGGTTATTTTCAGTTTCTTCATGAATTTAATGTGCTAATGGGTTAATGGGATTATGTGCTAATGGGTTAATGGGATAATGGGTTAATGGGATAATGAATTAGCATATTAGCAAATTATTTTATTAGAGTTATTGCACGTTCAATAATCGTATCATATCCATTTGCTTCGTCGGTGGCATTCAGGCTCACCTTTACATCCGGATCAATTCCCCACTCGGTACTTTGCATATCGGCATTGTACATGGGCGATGATGAAAACCGCACTAACCAACCGTTTGGCAATTCGCTCGAAAGCGGCAAACCGCCTCCACCACCCGTTTTGTCGCCAACAATAATTCCCAGGGGCGATTGTTTCATCCGGTTTACAAAATCATTCGTAGCACTGAACGACATTCGATTAGTAAGCACAACCACAGGACGTTGCCACTGAATATTTTTACTGGCAGGCGTTCTAATTTCTACCGGAGATGAAAAATCAGAATGTCCATCTCCTGTTTTATGGCGCATATAACCGGTTACCGTTTCCACTTTAAAAAAATACGACGCCAATTGTTTGGAGTAATCCAACGAACCACCGCCATTATCCCGAACATCGATAATCAACCCCTTGCATTGGTCGAAATACTTCATCATATAAGCAATATTGGAGTCGGAAAATGCATTCATAAAATCTTCGTAATACATATAACCGATATGTCCATTATCAATTTTTGCATACTGAAAACCACCTGCAATTAAATAATTATCACCCAAATAACGGTTGTTATAAATAAGCGATGAACTAAAATTAGCCGGATAATCCTGAAACCATTTCCAATAACGGGTCTCATTAAAATCGGAAAAAAGGTTCACATGTCCATCTTTCAATTCAAAGAGCATACTGCCCATTAAATCGAGAAATGCATATTCATTTTTTATGGTATCAACTCGTGGTTTGTAGGCTGTACGAATCGAATCCCAATTGATATGTTTATAATCGAGGTAACAATATTTGGTATCGATAATTTGCCACAAAGCTTCAAAATTTCCCTGATAAGTATTGGGTTGCATTGCCGGTTCGTTCATGCACGA
Organism: Paludibacter sp.; assembly: GCA_017882285.1. Lineage (GTDB taxonomy): Bacteria > Bacteroidota > Bacteroidia > Bacteroidales > Paludibacteraceae > Paludibacter. The sequence goes on from JADGPS010000019.1 coordinate 8,630, forward strand.
AGGCAATAAAACAACCGCAAACAATAAGATTATAACGTGTTTTTTCATGAATCTTTAATTATGAATTGTGCATTATGAATTAGCATTCATCTTATTCGTTTGTCGAGATAAAATTCTTCGGCACTTTATTTTTTCGTCCCGCAAAATTGGCAGTATCGAAAGTAGTTCCAACTACCAAACTAAGTTCATTTCGTACGAAAACCAAGTCGTTGGCAGAATATCTTACATTCATAAAATTTAAACCAAAACACCAAACAGATCGATTTGACGGCACATCGATCGTGAAAGAACTCTTTACACCCCGTTTATTATGCAACGAACTGACATGAAAAGTGTTTGTCATATTTCCCAACTCAAACATTTCGTAATATGAGGCTCCGTTTAGTGGCACAAACATATAGCCAAGTATCGGCGTTTGAAGTTCCAGTTGAAGTCGAAAAGTCTTTTTTCTTAACCGAACATCAAACATCGCTACCCCCGAAAGATTCAGATTTGTTGCCAAATCCAGGCTCACCGGGTTGTTTATGTTACGTGGCACTTCTTTAAATCCGAAATCCGCATCCCAAAGTCCACCTGCAAGAAGTTGCAGCCCTTTTGCCGGTCGGAAATGATAATGCATTCCCCAACTGTAATTGACACCCAAAAACATCATTGAACTGGTAGATTGCGGATTTAAATTGTATGATGCTTCCATATTCATTTTTCCTTGCGTTGAAATGTTGGTTTTTTCTGTGGATAAAAAACGACGATTCTCGTGTTCGTAACTGATTCCAAATCCGCTGTAAGTCAATGGTGAAAGGTAAGGATCGAGAAGATTGATAGTTGAAACCCCGAATGTATTTGCGTTTGAGGTTAGCAGAATTTTTTTTTCGTCTGAATTTTGAGCTTTAATTGCTGAACTGAAAAGGATAATTAGCGATAAGAATTGGAATTTTTTCATTTGAATAATTCGATTTAACAGGATTCTGTTTGCAAAAATAGCAAAAATGTTTCGGATTAAGGTTGATTCATTGATTTCAAACTCTTTTGAACAAAAACTTAAAAAAACAGGAGAAAATAAGCGTTAAATCTAAAATTAGAGTTTATCTTTGTTGCGTTTATTTACTTAAACAAAAATAGTTGCACCGAAATCTTGTTAATTTTTAATACGTCATGCAACGATTTTCAACATTTTTGCATCTAAATAGATAAAATCTCACCTAAAGATTAACGTTAATGAAAAAGTTGATACTAAAATTTTACGACAAATTAATAATCGGTTTGCTGTTTTCATCATTTTTCTTGGCAAGTTGCAAAGACCCAAATCCACCGGTTCCTGAATATGGAATTATACCAATGTACGGAGTTCCCGCGACATCAGTAGTAAACAATCAAACGCCTCAACATGTAAATACTATTAAAAAATGAAAAACCTGTTTTTAAAATCTTTCGATAAAATTATCTTGTCACTTTTAGCTATTCTTGGTTTTACTCAATGTGAAATCCCGGTTGAATATGGAACTCCTTCGGCCGATTTCATCATAAAAGGAACTATAACCGACAGTATCTCTTCCACTCCGGTTGCCAATATCCGGGTCATTCGGGGCGATTCAACCTCTTTAGCCTATCCTCGTTTCGATACCATTTACACCGATGTCAATGGAAAATACCAAACGACTGTAACTGCGTTTCCGGTACAATCTCCAACTTTTCATCTGAAAGTTGATGATATTGATGGAACTCAAAATGTCGGTGATTTCCAACCTAAAACTGTGGAAGTTGTTTTTACTTCTTCAGACTGGATTGAAAAGAAATCATCGGACTGGAATATTGGGCAAGCCCAGAAAACGGTGGACATCAAACTCAAAAAGAAATAACTTCCGGTGAATATCAAAAAGAAAATCATCCTTTCGCTTTTTCAACAACACAAACGGAATCAAAGCAAGCTTCACGAACTGAATTATTTGTTTTGGGAATGCACATTGCGTTGCAACCTGAATTGCATTCATTGCGGCAGCGATTGTACCAAAGAAGCATTAGCACCGGATATGCCCATGGAAGATTTTCTGAAAGTTCTCGACAACATTGCACCGCATATCCATCCGAATAAAACCATGGTTGTAATTACGGGAGGTGAACCGTTGATGCGCAAAGATCTGGAAAAATGCGGCGAAGAAATATACAAACGCGGTTTTCCGTGGGGCATGGTTACTAACGGTTATGGACTTACTCCCAATCGATTCAAAGCCTTATTAAATGCCGGTTTGCGATCAATAACCATCAGTTTGGATGGATTAAATCCCGAAACTCACGACTGGTTTCGCGGGAAAAGCGGTTCGTGGGAAAAAGCCATCGATGCAGTAGCCCGCGTTGCTTCAACTCCTGACCTGATGTACGATGTGGTGACTTGTGTAAACAAACGAAATATGGATGACCTGGAAGCAATCAGGGATTTATTGATTAGCAAAGGAGTTTTACGTTGGAGATTGTTTACCGTTTTTCCGAAAGGTCGCGCCAAAGATAATCCGTTGTTGCAACTTTCCAAATCCGATTTTGTACGCTTAATGGAATTTATCAAACAAACCCGAAAAGAAGGAATTATCAAAGCATCGTATGGTTGCGAAGGCTTTTTGGGTGAATATGAACTGGAAGTGCGCGACAATCCTTTTTTCTGTCATGCCGGAATTCATATAGGTTCGGTATTGGTGGATGGTTCAATCAGCGCTTGTCCCAGCCTGAGAGCCGATTTTATTCAGGGGAATATTTACACAGACGATTTTTGGACTGTTTGGAATGAACGTTATCAAAATATGCGCGACCGCTCGTGGACTAAAACCGGTAAATGCGCTGCCTGCAAATCATACAAATACTGCGAAGGGAACGGACTCCACTTGCGGGATGAACAAACAGGCGAATTACTTTGTTGTCATTTGGAAATGCTGCAAAACTAACCTTGATTGGAGGAAGTAAAGATAGTACACAACTTTAAAAAAAATACTCCTCTAAAATAAAACGAAAATGAAAAAGCTAATTTTCTTTTTATTCCTCGCTATAGTATTAGCGAGTTGTTGCAACAGTTGCGATCCAATAAATCCACCAGTTGTAGATCCTCCAGTTGTTATTAAACAGTTCACAGTTACAGGTAGAGTTATCGTTCCTGGCGGAACTATCACTCCTTCTATGCAAACTGTAAACAAAGGTGGAACTGCTATCTTCAAGATTGAACCGTATCCCAATGGATATGAAATCGATTATTTAAAAGACGATGGGAATATTCTACCTGCTATGGATGTCTATACAGTTAGAGATGTATCAAAAGATGATACATTTGAAGTTGCTTTTAAAAAAGATTCATTGTTATGGCCATTGTTGAATATTGTTTGGCAAGTTGATTCCGTCTATGTTTATACAGAAGCAGATGGAAGGATACTTAAATTTCTTGAAACAAATTGGACGCAAAGCTTTTCACCAGACGGTACTGTTACTGAATTATCTGATGGAAATGTTGCTAACGGTAAATGGTCTATCAACAAAACAACAACCCCTGCTACTATTGTTATTGGTAATCAGGGAACAGTTTTTAAGATAGAAACATTGAATGAAAATAAAATGATTCTATCTTATATTAATGGATTAGAAAAACGTTGGCTTATATACTCTAAACAGAGTTATAAATAATTAAAAAGTCGTTTCATTGAATTGAAACGGCTTTTTTGTTGGGATTATTAAACAGAGCAAGGTCTTGCTTTATTATTGGTAGTAATTACCACTAAAAGTGGATTTGCCCAACTGCATATATGTATTTGCTCTTCTGAAACCTGATTTGCCTAAATACATACCTGTATTTGCTCCTCTGAAAGTTGATTTGCCCGAATACATATATGTATTGGCTCACCTGAAACCTGATTTGCCCAAATACCTATATGTATTTGCCATCCAAATTCTGATTTGCCCAATTACCTATATGTATTTGTCATCCAAAATCTGATTTGCCCAAATACCTACCTGTATTTGCTCGCCTGAAATCTGATTTGACCAAATACCTATATGAATTTGCTCGCCTGAAAATATTATTTGCAAAAAAATCACTAAAAAAGGTGATTTCTGAATTCAGAAATCACCTCCTATTAATAATCAGCAACTGCTTTTAGAAACGATAGCGTGCCGACAAGCAAATACCATCTAACGATTGACGCAAAACCCTATCTGTTCCCGGAATTAAATAAAGAGCCGGACGATAATCCAATGAAAGTTGCAATGGAATATTAAAATTATACTCAATTCCAATTTGTCCCAGAACTCCGACACCAAAATGGGAACTGTGAGTAAGTAAGGTACCTCCAAAACCGGCATACCAGTTAAAACCGGGATATAAAACCGATAAATCCCATACCCATTGGTAAATGCCATTTATTGCCACACCCCACGAAACATACCCTGAGGCATTCGTTCCAAAGGCATTACCCCCCAAATCAAGTTCCAACCGATTAGCATCTCCGAGATAATGTTGAAATGAAATTTCATAACCATAACCCATACGAAGACCGATAGCATTATTGTTCACTTGTGCGCTAAGTGTGCCTGCAAGGCTTACTGCTAAAGCAAGCGTGAAAAACATTTTTTTCATACTACAATTGTTGTTTTAGTTGTTAATGATCAATGTTATTTATATGTTTGGCAAAAATAAACAATATAATACAACTAATATTCAAATTTATAAATTATTCGTGCCAATCGCCATTCACTTTGATCAATTCAATCAACTTCTCAACGGCTTCGGCTTCGGGGATATTCCGTTCTACGCATTCTTTTTTCTTATACAAGCTCACTTTCCCACGTCCGGCACCCACGTAACCGTAATCAGCATCGGCCATTTCGCCGGGACCGTTTACAATGCAACCCATAATTCCGATTTTCAATCCTTTCAAATGTGAAGTGCGGGCTTTGACTCGGGCTATCACCGTTTGAAGATTAAACATCGTTCGTCCGCAGCCGGGACATGAAATATATTCTGTTTTAGTAACCCGTACCCGCGAAGCCTGCAAAATGCCGAAAGCAACCGAATTGATTTCTTCAACCGAAATTGATCCATCATTTTCAATAAAAATGCCGTCGCCAAAACCATCGATAAATAACACGCCCAGATCGGCAGCGGCTTTTATCTGTAGGTGTTGAAGTTCGTTTTCGGAATAATTCCGGTTAAGAATTACCGGAACAGTACAACCCGCGTTGAGCAGCGTATGGAAAAATGCCCGCTGTTCTCCTACTCCATTCAAATGATTGGTAGTAAGTAACACGACCACATCGCGTCTTTCAATCAATAAGCCAAGCAATTTTGGAGTTAAATCAGGATACTTCAACTTTAGAAATTTAATTTCAGTCGGATCTTTTTGAAGTGCATCAATATCTTCAGTAGAATAAATGGAAAACAGATCAGTATTCAGATTCAGCACTTTTCCATCTTGCAGAATATAATCGGGAACGGTAGCAAAATTGCCTTCGGACTGAGCAATAACCACCGGAACATTGTCACCACCGATATTTCCTACCGCATGTGTCTTTCGCCGACTGTATTCGAATCGGGAGTGCAATACATTTTCCGTTGCCACAATCGGAGCATGATTTACGCGTCCCGAAATGTATGAAACCAACAACTGTCCTACCGGTATTTCAAATTCAGGTTCTTCGCTCAATGATACACGAATGGTATCGCCAATGCCATCGGCAAGTAAAGCACCGATTCCCACTGCTGATTTAATGCGTCCATCTTCACCATCACCGGCTTCGGTAACACCCAAATGTAACGGAAAATGCATATTTTCTCTTGCCATTTCGTCCACCAGCAACCGAACGGTTTGCACCATTATCACCGTGTTGGATGTTTTCATGGAAATAACCACATCGTGGAAGTTTTCTTCGTGGCAAATGCGCAAAAATTCCATACACGATTCCACCATTCCCCGCGACGTATCACCGTAGCGGTTCATCATCCGTTCGCTGAGCGAACCATGATTTACACCAATACGAATGGCGGTATGATGTTCTTTGCAAATATTCAGGAACAGAATAAAACGGGCCCGGATCTTTTGGTATTCGGTTTCGAATTCCTCATCGGTATAATCGGAGGTATCGCCAATTTTGATACTTCCCACATAATTTCCGGGATTGATACGAACTTTTTCTACCTGTTTCGCTGCCACATCAGCCGCATTGGCATTGAAATGAATATCGGCAACCAACGGTACATTGCAGCCTTTTTCCCGAATTCCATCGCGAATCAGTTTTAAACTTTCGGCTTCACGAACTCCCTGTGCGGTAAATCGCACCAGTTCGCCACCGGCTTCGACAATACGTAAACATTGTGCCACCGAATTTTCAACATCATTCGTATCGGTATTCGCCATCGACTGCACCCGAATAGGTTGGTTACCGCCTAAAAGCAGGTTTCCGATCTTTACTACCGAAGAAATCCGGCGGTTATAATTGAATTGATTGAGTTTCCACATAATTTAGTTGCAAGTTTGAAAGTCGAAAGTTTAAAAGTTCTTTTAACCTGAAAAACCGAACATAAACAGGTGCAAAATTACACTTTTTTGAACATGAAACGCTTAAGCATGTAAAAAGTTATCCTTAAAACGGATGATTTCGACTGAAAAAAAGCTGAATTTCTTTTGAAATCAGGTTGAAATTTAAGAATTTGAAATTATAAAAAGTACACTTGTAAAAATCTAAAATTCTGCAACTTAAAAACTCAAAACCAATAAAACAGTCATTTTTAGAATAATAGTACTTATTTTTTTGTAATTTTGCGTTCAATAAAAGATTTTATTTCATGGTTGAATTGATAAATTTGAGTTGGATCATAGCATTATTGGCAGTGATTGCCCTGTTGCTTGTTCCTGCAAATATTAAAGCATACACGGCGGCTTTCGGCGTAGTTGCCAATGCAATAACGACAAGTTGGTTAGCTATTCTGGCACTAACCGGACAATTGGTGAGTTTTACTTTTTATGGTGGCAACATCATGGGCGACATGCTAATCCGCGTCGACCAATTGTCCGCCTGGTTTATATTGATAATCAATTTTACCTGCATTACAGGGGTTTTCTATGGTTCTGGATATCTGAAAGCGTACGACAATTCCGCCAAAAAGCTCAGCATGCACTGGATATTATTTATCCTTTTTCAACTTTCGATGGTGTGGGTTTGTATGATTCAACATGGTTTGATGTTCCTGATTGCCTGGGAAATCATGTCGTTATCGTCGATGATGCTGGTTATTTTCGACTCACACAATCCCAAAACGTTGAAAGACGGAATAAATTACCTGGTGCAAATGCATATCAGCGTGGTGTTTCTGACCATTGGGTTTATCTGGGTCTATTTTCAAACCGGTTCGTTTAGTTTTGATGCCTTTTCGACTTATTTCGGTTTGAACAGTAATATATGGCTTTTCCTTGTTTTCTTCGTGGGATTTGGACTAAAAGCCGGATTTATTCCGCTGCACAGCTGGTTACCACACGCCCATCCGGCAGCACCTTCACATGTCTCCGGCGTGATGTCCGGCGTAATCGTCAAACTGGGAATCTACGGAATTTTCAGGGTGGCTTCCTATCTGAGAAGCGATAACCTGATGCTGGGGGAAATTCTGATCACAATATCCGTACTGACCGGATTATACGGAATTTTAAATGCTGCTGTTCATCGTGACTTTAAAAAAATGCTGGCATATTGTACCATCGAAAATATAGGAATCATTGGTATCGGCATTGGTATCGGACTAATCGGGCTTGGTAATCATGTTCCAATTTTATATTACCTTGGTTTTGGCGGTGCGCTACTGCATGTTCTCAACCATTCGCTATTCAAATCCTTATTGTTCTATTCGGCAGGATCGGTTTACCAGCAAACCCACACACGCGATATGGAAAAATTAGGCGGTCTCATTAAAAGTATGCCCCGCACAGCAGTTATTTTCCTGATTGGAGCAATTGCCATTGGCGGAATGCCTCCTTTCAACGGTTTTATCTCCGAATTTCTTATTTACAGCGGATTGATAGAAGGAATAAAGTTGCATGACATGACACAAATAACTATGATGGTACTGACATTTGCAGGTTTGAGTATTATCGGAGGACTTTCGGTACTGACATTCACCAAAACTTTCGGTACTATCTTTTTAGGTACACAACGACAACCCTTACAACATAAACCACATGAAGTTTCGTCGCTGATGTTGATTCCTCAATATGTTATCATAGTGGCAATGCTCAGCGTGGCCATTTTTCCCCGGATTTATTTAGAGGTGATCGGCAATATACTTTCGGGATTGACCAAAAGTACAATTATTCCTCAACCGGTTGAATTTGCTGGTTATATCTCCACCATGCAAAGTATCAGCCTGTATTCATTGCTATTTATTTGCACAATCGCTGTTTTCTGGGGAATCAGGATGCTGGCATTAGTCGGAAAATCGCAAGTGGTGGGTGCAACCTGGGGATGTGGCTATACAGCGGGAACCAGCAAAATTCAATATACCGCTAAATCATTTTCCAAATCGTTGGGTAAGACATTCGATTTCATAGTCATTGAGAGGAAACAATATGAAGAACTGAAAGCAGGCGAAATTTTCCCAAAAGAAAAAAAATACACGTCGCATTACCACGACTTTTTTGAATTCCGGTTTATTCGTATCATAACCAACCGGCTGATTTATTCCGCGAATTATTTCAAATTTATTCAAAACGGACGCATTCAATCCTATGTGCTTTATGGCATTGTGTTTATTATAGCAATTTTTATTCTAACTATCTTTAAAATCGTACCATGAATCTGGTCTGGAGCTTTATACTTATTCCGTTCATAGCTATCTGCCTTATTCCTTTTCTTCAACTGAAAGGAAAAGCCATTGCTGTTTACGGGACTGTAAGTATGATTGCCATCCTCACCAATTATCTGGCCATACAAGCATTAACAGGACAAAACTTTAACATGACTTTGCCCGGAAGCCTGATAAGCGGTCCTATTAATTTACAAATAGATGCCCTTTCAGCCTGGTTTATATTAATTATCAACTTTGGTTTTATTACCGGAGGTTTCTATGGCCTGTTTTATATGAAAACATATGCAGACCAACCTAAGAATTTAAATCTGCATGGAATTCTTTTCGTGCTTCTTCAGGCTTCTCTGTTAAGCCTGTGTGCCATTCAAAACAGCATTGCCTTTTTGATTGCCTGGGAAATAATGGCTCTTTCGGCTTTTCTGAGTATTATTTTCGAACACGAAAAAGTTGCCACCATCAAAGCCGGTATCAACTATCTGATTCAGTCGCATATTTCTATTTTGTTTTTAATGATCGGATTTATTTGGGTAGCGGGCAAAACAGGTAGTTACGATTTCAGTGCCATCCACAGTTATTCGTTGGCACATCCGGGTCCGCTCTCGCTCATATTGTTCCTATTCTTCTTTATCGGGTTTGCCATTAAAGCGGGTTTTGTTCCCTTTCACACCTGGTTGCCTTACGCGCATCCGGCTGCACCGGCACATATTTCGGGAATCATGTCCGGAATATTAATTAAAATCGGGATTTTCGGTATCTTACGCATGCTTCTACTTATTCCTGTAAATTACACAGCAATTGGAAGTCTTATTTTAATCATTTCGCTTATTTCCGGAATATATGGCGTGATGCTGGCTATTCTGCAACATAACCTGAAGAAACTGCTTGCCTACCACAGTATCGAAAATATTGGTATTATTGGCATCGGGATTGGATTGGGTTGCATAGGGTTGGGAATCAATAATCCGGTGCTTAGTTCGTTGGGGTTTGCCGGAGCGTTGCTGCATACGCTGAATCATTCGCTTTTTAAATCACTCTTATTCTTTACTGCCGGCAATGTTTATCAGGCAACCCATACGCTGGATATTGAAAAATTAGGCGGACTGGTCAAAAAAATGCCACAAACGAGCATTCTGTTTTTAATAGCTGCCCTTGCTATTTGCGGATTGCCACCGTTTAACGGATTTATTTCCGAATTCATTCTTTACACGGGTCTTTACAATTGGATACACAATGCACAAATGATTTCTTTAATCAGTATCGTTTTTATAGTTATGGGATTGGCGTTTATCGGAGGACTGGCACTGATGTGTTTTACCAAAGCTTTCGGAGTAGTTTTCTTAGGAAATCCCCGGCATACATTCCATCATGAAGTAAAAGAAGTTTCGGGTTTTCAATTGGCACCGCTTTATGCAATTGCTGCGTTAATAATTATCATCGGGCTGTTTCCCAAGTTGTTTCTGGACTTATTGATAAAACCCGTTCAACTGTTTACGGGCTTACAACAGCTTCCTTTTGTTGCATTTCAGGGAAATGGGCTCGAAGTGCTGGTATCCGTCAGTCATGCCAGCTGGTATTTGATAGGTTTGGTTTTAATCCTTTTAGGACTCAGAAAATGGTTGTTGCGGAATCGAACCATCACCGTTATGCCAACCTGGGGATGCGGATATACGGCTCCAACGGCCAAAATTCAATATACAGCCAGTTCGTTTGTCAAGACTTACAGCAAACTGTTCGGTATGTTTTTCCTGATATTTAAAAAAGAGAAAGAAGTGCAGGGAATATTTCCGACTGATGCACATCTCGAGACAAAACCTTATGATAAAATTGAAAAATGGCTGATAGACTATCCGACTGTCAATTTCAAATTATTTTTAGATCGTTTCCGTTTCTTTCAAAACGGTAAATTGCAATTTTATATCTTATACGGGATTATATTTATCATTTTAATTATCAGCATCCCGCTGTTATACGACAAAGCTATCCAGTTCATTGAATTTTTAAAACAGCTTTAAATAATTCAGAATATTTAATTAAAGAACAACTAAACGAATCAACAACTAAACAACAATATTATGCTGAGTTTTTTATTAATCATATTAGCTGCCGCTTTTTTTACAGGAATAATTATCCGTACTAAAAGTATTGCTTCGGGGCGAAAAGGACCCGGACTATTTCAGCCAATCAAGGATGTGATTCGCCTTTTCAAAAAAGGTACAGTTTACAGTGAGACTTCCAGTTTTGTATTCCGGATTGCACCCACCATTTACTTTTCTTCCGTATTTGTAGCCATGTTGGTTGTTCCGTTCGGACAATCAAAAGGGCTTATCAGCTTCAATGGTGACTTTATTTTCTTTGCATACGTATTGGGATTAGGTAAATTTTTCAGCATTATCGGAGCAATGGATACAGGCAGTAGTTTCGAAGGGATGGGAGCAAGTCGCGAAGCGCTCTACTCGATGTTTGCCGAACCTGCATTTTTCATTTTGATGGGTTCGTTGGCTTTGCTGACCGGTCATACTTCTTTTCAGGAGATATTTGCAACGTTGCATCTCGGCTCGTCTATCACTTATGCATTGGGCGGTTTGGCTGCTCTTGTATTTTTAATGATTGCCATGATTGAAAACAGCCGTATGCCTTTGGATGATCCGAAAACTCATCTTGAACTCACCATGGTACACGAAGTAATGATTTTGGACAATAGCGGATTTGACCTTGGCTTAATACTGACAGCCGGTTACCTGAAATTTGCCATTTACGGAGCAATCATCTTTAATCTGTTTAGTGGAACCATAAGTTATGGATATGCCATACCGATGTTTTTAGTGGTGCAGGCTTTTCTTGCTTTTGTTGTCGGAATGATCGAATCTTTTATGGCGCGATTCAGGATGAATCACAATGCCCAGTTTATCGTTGTTCTTTCGTCCGTATCTTTACTCATATTTTTCGGTGCCCTGCTTGTGTCGGGGAAATTTATCTAAAAACCCCTAAATCCCTTGAAGGGGACTTAAGAGATGACAAATTATTAATTCTTCATTATTAATTTTTAATTAAGAACTTATGTTACAAGTATTGCTTATTATTTTTCTGATTTCACTGTTTTACCTGTCCATTGCCAATCGCATGACGACTTATGTAAACGTGTTGGCTTTGCAGGGAGTTCTGCTTTTCTTTGTAGCGTTTTTAGAGTTGAAAAGCATCAACACGCTCAACCTGATATTAATTCTGTTGGAAACCATTATTTTTAAATCATTAGCGGTGCCAATATTTTTAAAATATGTGCTCAAACGAAATCATATCACCCGTGAAGCAGAGCCTTATGTACCGAATTTTGTATCATTAATCATTACCACGGTCATAGTGGTTACCACCATTTTGCTTTCAAATACCATGGAAGAAAGTTATTTAGACAAAATGTACTTTGTCGTGGCACTTTCTACTCTGTTTACCGGACTTTATTTTATTGCATCGCGCAGAAAAATCATCACGCATGTTATGGGATATTTAGTCATTGAAAATGGTGTTTTTGTGTTGTCTTTGGCAGTTGGAAACGAAATGCCTATGTTGGTAAACTTGGGTATTATGCTCGATATTTTTGCCAGCGTATTGATTTTAGGTATCTTCCTGAATAAAATCGGGGATGTATTTAAAGACATCGATGTAAATCAGCTTACAAATTTGAAAGACTATTGAAGAATTTACAATTTAATCATTTACAATTAAAATACAGTAAACCTGGCTTTTACAACCAATTAACTGATTAACCAATCAACAAATAACCATTTATGATAGAAATATATTTAATAGGATCAGTTATAATTGGAACCCTGCTTTTTTTCAACCGTGGGAAAGCATTAAATTACACCTTGATTTGGTTGTTTATCGCCTTACAGTGTGCATTCACCATCTATGCCTGTATGAATTACAACCAGACCGAATCGACCTATTTCACATTCGATTCGTTGGGGATTATCATGTTATTGACTGCCACCATCATTTCCATTCCGGCAGTCATCCATAGCCACATTTACATCGAAGAAAGTGAAGAAAAGACTCCACGCTCCAGAGCAACTTACTTTGGTGCATTGGTTATTTTAATAACGGCAGTTAGTTCAGCTTATCTGGCTAATCACATTGCAGTAGTTTGGATTTTTACCGAAATAACTACGTTGAGTGCTTCTGCATTGATTTATCATCACCGCAATAAGTTGGCATTGGAGGGAACCTGGAAATATATTTTTATATGCGCTATCAGCATTACCTTTGTTTTTATCGGAATTCTATTTCTAAGTCTTGCTTTCGCTAAAGTCAGTTCCGATGATTTATCTTATAAAAATCTGCTTGCTCATAGCGCATTATTAAATTTATCCTGGCTACGATTGGCATTCTTGTTTATCTTCACCGGATTTACAGCGAAGTTAGGACTTTTTCCTATGTTTACAGCTGGCGTGGATGCCAAGGATAAAGCTCCCGGTCCTGCAGCGGCTTTACTTTCGAGTATCGTAATGTGTATGGGTTTTGTAGGTATTTTTCGCTTTTATGTTGTGGTGGCTAACACTTCTTTACTCCATTGGGCAAGTCTGGTTATTGGCATTGCTGCATTCATATCCTTATTCATTGCAGCAGTTTATATGATAAAGGTAAAGAATATTAAACGAATGATGGCTTACTCCAGCGTTGAACACATGGGATTGGTTATGTTGGGAATTGCAGCCGGAGGAATCGGTTATTATGCTGCCATTCTGCATATTGTTTTGCATTCATTTGTCAAGTCGAGCCTGTTCTTTCAGTACAATCAACTATACCGGGTATTTAAAAACAAGAACATCTATCAATTAGGTAATTATTTCAAATACAATACTACCGGTGCCCTCGTTGTGCTGCTTGCATTTATAAGTGTTACTGCCATGCCTCCTTCGGGCATGTTTGTAAGTGAATTTCTAATCTTCCGTTCCCTGTTCGATTCGAACCAATTAATATTATTATTGGTGGTTTTATTGTTGCTAACACTTATTATCTGGGCGTTTGCCAAAAATATTTTCAAGATATTATTTATTCCGGCTGTAAATTTTGACGAATCTACCGTGCCGGCTTTAAGTCCCTGGAGATCAGTTTCGCAGTTTATTCTTATTGGTGGAGCTGCCTATCTTGGATTAAACCCACCGTTGATTTTTGTAGATTTAATTAAAACGAGTATAATGTTATTACCGCATTGAAAATATAGACTTTAAAACCAAGAGCCAAGAATCAAGACTTTCTGACTCGTAACTAATCACTTGTAACTATTTATGAACTATATCAGCATAAAAAACAATCAGACCATTTCTCTTTCGGATATTCCGGAAAGCAATTATGAATGGTTTTATGACATGAACCTTGATTTGGTCCTTGGTCATACCGAACGGCATTGCGTGAATTATTTTGGGTATAAAGTGGGTAATAACGTTAAACTAATTTGCTGCATTGCAGATGATTCCACTCATGAAATATTAGTATCTACCTGCCTGGTTCACAAAGCTCACGCCCTCGAATCGTTTTGCACTCAATTGTTATGCTTTGAAAAATTCGAACGGGAAATTCACGAAAACTTTGGTATTAACTTTATAGACCATCCGTGGTTGAAACCTGTTCGTTACGCTTTCAACCGTGATGATATGTCTCAAACGATGGACAATTATCCGTTTTACAGCATCGACAGCGAAGAATTGCATGAAGTGGGCGTCGGACCTATTCATGCCGGAATTATTGAACCGGGACATTTCAGGTTTATCTGTAACGGCGAACAAATTCTTCATCTCGAAATTCAGTTAGGATACCAGCACCGGGGTATCGAACAACTTTTTATCGAGAAAAAAAAGTTACTTCAACGTGCCACGCTGGCTGAAGATATTGCCGGCGATACGGTTATTGGACACAGCACCACTTTTGCACACGTTTGGGAAAGTTTGTGTGGCTTTGAGGCAAGCAGGGATATTGAATTTGCACGCACGTTGGCATTGGAACTAGAGCGTATGGCTGTTCATGTAAGTGATTTGAGCGGTGCTTGTACCGACATAGCCTATCAGCTGGGAAGTTCCGTTTTTGGCCGGCTTCGGACACCAATCATTAATTTTTTACAGGAATGGTGCGGAAACCGCCTGGGAAAAGGATGCATCAGACCGGGACATAATCAATATCCTTTTACTCCTGCATTAGCGGATCGGCTAAGACAGGTATTGGATATTTTTGAACCTGAATATAACGAAATGGCAGGAAAACTATTTAAATTATCCAGTGCCCTATCGCGTTTTGAACGAACCGGAGTTGTTTCCAATGCCGATGCAATATCAATTGGTGCAGTAGGAATGACAGCTCGCATGACCAATCTGAACCGTGATATTCGTTCTTCCCATCCTTTTTCTCTTTATTCGGAATTAAATCATTTTCCGATTTTAAAACGGCATGGTGATGTTTATTCACGGGTTCAAATACGGAAAAAAGAAATTGAGCAATCGCTCAACTATATCCGGAAATTAATTGCCGAAGTTCCTGCTCAACCTTTACAAACAGATAAATTGAAAACGCCTCGTCCGAATTCCTTTTGCCTTTCGTTAGTGGAAGGTTGGCGGGGAGAAATTTGCCATTGTGCGCTGACCGACGAGAAAGGAGAATTGATGCATTACAAAATCAAAGATCCTTCGTTTCACAATTGGATGGCATTGGCTTTATCAGTCAGAAATAATGAAATATCGGATTTTCCGATCTGCAACAAAAGTTTCAACCTTTCCTATTCAGGACATGATTTGTGACCCCTAACCCCTAAAGGGGAACTTAATTACTTCAAGGCCAATAGTTCATTAAAGGTTGAAGTTAACTAAAATAAATTTTCACCCCTTAGGGCAAGGGGTTAGTAATAATTCACAAAACAAAAGTAACTTCGTTCCCCTTTAGGGGTTAGGGGTTCGTTAATATTATGTTAGACAATATTAAAATAGTATATCATCAGGGAAAACAATTTATTCCAGATGTAAAAACGGTGACTGTCCCGGGAATTTTCAGAGGGCGACCCATTATAAACACTGAAAAAGTGGACGAAAAAGAATTGAGCGCTTTGTGTCCCACAAATGCCATTTCCATTCATCCGGTAAGTATTGATTTGGGAAAATGTACTTTCTGCGGAGAATGCTCATTGCGCTTTCCAACTAAAATTACGTTTACAAAAGACTATAAATTAGCCACAAACGACCCTGAAAGACTGATTATCAAAGAAGGCGAAGACAAACCCGTAGAAGTTAATCTTGATTTGGTTCGAAGTGAAATTCACAGGATTTTAGGCCGATCATTAAAACTTCGTCAGATTTCGGCTGGTGGCGATAACAGTTGCGAAATGGAGCTCAATGCTGCCAACAACGTGCAGTTTGATATGAGCCGGTATGGAATTGATTTCGTGGCTTCACCCCGACATGCCGATGGAATTGTTATTACCGGTCCTATTACCCAAAACATGGCCAAAGCCGTACAAATATGTTACGATGCAACGCCTGAACCAAAAATTATTGTTTTGGTGGGAACCGATGCCATTAGCGGAGGAATTTTTGCCGACTCACCCGCACTCGACCGTCGTTTTCTGGAGAAACATACTGTTGATTTGTATGTTCCGGGTAATCCTGCTCATCCGCTGACAATTATAAATGGATTGCTGGATTTAACCCGAAAACTGAAATAAAATAAAAATCATTTTGAGTTCTAATTCTTTATCAGTATGAAGACATTTTAAAAGTTTAAATGTCGATTTTAATCAAAAAAACACAAAATGTTTTATTATCTCAAAGCAAAAGCGTATTTTTGTGTAGATTTTTTTGAAAAATGATAAACCGTTACGAAGATCTTATACACGCATTTGAAATAAAACTGCGAAGATTAATTTCGGAGTATAAGTCATTACAAGAACAAAACAACCATTTAAAAGCAGAATTAGAGCGTAAACACACCGATTTAATGCTGGCTCATCAGGAAGTTTTGGAGCTTCGAAAAAATTACGACCATTTAAAAATTGGAAAAAGCCTCGGTACTTCGGAAGCTGAAAAAGCAGAATCGAAGCAAAGAATAACAAAAATGGTGCGGGAAATTGACAAGTGTTTAGCTCTTTTGGATGAATAGAGCGTATGAAAGACGATATTTTTTTAATAAATGTGCAAATTGGCGGCTTACGATTGCCCCTGCGTATTGCTCGTAAAGACGAGGAATTGTACCGGAGAGCCGAAAAATTACTGGTAAAACAGTTAAATGATTACCAACAAAAATTCAGACAACGCCCATCAGAAGAAATTCTTATTTTAGTTGCCTATCAATTAGCAGTTATAGTATTGAAGCAAGAATTTGCAGATGATGTTGTTCCACTGGCTGAAAAAATTCAAGCGTTGGATGACGAACTTAAAGCATTGTTATCTAAAGAATAAAGTCTTTTTTAAAACATAATTTACCGCATTACGTTGTTAAGGTCAGAGTTCCTGTTTGGAATTCTATCAGTCAATGTGAATGCGTTTTTTTATAACTATACTTCAAACAAACAATAGAATTAACAAAATAAATTACTTACTTTAAACAAACAATATGGTAAACATACTCATCGGATTGATTGCTTTAATTGCTGGAAGTGGAGGGACTTTCGTCCTGTTTCGCTTTTTCAACAAACGGTCAATGGAAGAAGCTGTAGCGGAAGCTGAGCTGCTAAAGAAAAACAAGCTTATTGAAGCAAAAGAGAAATTTATCGCCCTGAAAGTAGAACACGAACAACAAGTTCAGGAACGGAATGCCAAGATTCAGGTTGTAGAAGTCAGACTTCAACAGAAAGAGATGCAACTCAATCAAAAACAAGGCGATGTACAACGTAAAATAAATGAAGTTGATGCTCAAAAAGAACATTTAGATATGCAATTAAATGGTCTTGATAGCAAGAAAAAAGAACTGGAACATTTGCATCGTCAGGCACAGACAGAGCTTGAAACCATTTCAGGATTATCAGCCGATCAGGCAAAAGAACGATTGATTGAAGCGTTGAAAGAAGAAGCCAAAACCGAAGCTATGTCGTATGTGAACGACATCATGGAAGAGGCAAAAATGACAGCCAATAAAGAAGCTAAGAAAATTGTGGTTCAGAGCATTCAACGGGTTGCCACCGAAGCAGCCATTGAAAACTCAGTAACAGTTTTTCACATTGAATCGGACGAAATCAAGGGACGCATTATCGGTCGCGAGGGTCGTAATATTCGAGCTTTGGAAGCAGCTACCGGTGTCGAAATTATTGTGGACGACACTCCTGAAGCGATTGTTCTTTCGGCGTTCGATCCGGTTCGTAGGGAAATTGCACGGTTGTCGCTTCATCAATTGGTAACCGACGGACGCATTCACCCTGCCCGTATTGAAGAAGTGGTGAACAAAGTTCGCAAACAAGTGGAAGAAGAAATTGTGGAAATCGGGAAACGTACCACCATAGATCTTGGGATTCACGGATTGCATCCTGAACTGATTCGTCTGGTTGGTAAAATGAAATATCGTTCGTCGTACGGTCAAAATTTGTTGCAACACTCGCGTGAAACAGCCAATCTTTGTGCCACAATGGCTGCGGAATTAGGTTTAAATCCTAAAAAAGCAAAACGCGCCGGACTGTTACACGACATTGGTAAAGTGCCGGATGACGAGCCGGAATTACCGCACGCAATTTTGGGTATGCGTCTTGCAGAGAAGTATAAAGAAAAACCGGATATTTGCAATGCTATCGGTGCTCACCACGACGAAGTGGAAATGGAAACGCTGATTGCACCTATTGTTCAGGTTTGTGATGCTATTTCAGGAGCACGTCCGGGAGCTCGTCGCGAAATTGTGGAAGCTTATGTAAAACGTCTGAACGACTTAGAAGCATTGGCACTATCCTATCCGGGTGTACTTAAAACGTATGCTATTCAGGCAGGACGTGAATTACGTGTGATTGTAGGTGCAGATAAGTTAGACGATAAAGAAACAGAGTTATTGTCGTTCGATATCGCCAAAAAAGTACAGGACGAAATGACTTATCCGGGTCAGGTAAAAATTACGGTTATCCGTGAAACCCGTGCGGTAAGTTATGCGAAATAGTTACTAGTCGGCAGTAAGTAGTTTATAGTCGGTAGTTAAAGAAGAATTCGTAAAACAGCATAAATTTCTGTTTTACGGATTTTTTTATGAAAATACTTTTGAATTAAAATTAATTTTATAAATTTGCATTTGAATTGAATCATACCAATTGCACTTTTCCAACATAAAATCACTTCAATGGAATTGCAAATTATACAGAATAAGATATTCGAAATACGAGGACTAAAAGTAATTTTAGACAAAGATTTAGCATTAATGTATGAAGTAACAACTGGAAACTTGAATAAAGCAGTTAAACACAATGCTGACAGATTCCCCGATGATTTTATATTTCAACTCACAAACGAAGAATTTGACTTGATATTCCAAAATGGAACATCAAGTTGGGGCGGAACAAGAAAACTACCTTTTGCATTTACAGAACACGGTATAACCATGTTAGCAAGTGTGTTATGAAGTGAGAGAGCTATTGAAATAAACATTCAAATAGTACGTGCATTTGTTGCACTGCGCCAATACACACTTGGTTATGCCGAACTTAACCAGAAGTTAGAAACATTTATGCTGGAAACCAATATGCAATTTAGCGATATTTATCAGGCTCTGACCGAGATGGCAAGCCAAACCGAAAAAGATCAAAAACCAATTCCGCCAGTTGGATATTTGGCATATGAAAAATAAAAAAGTATGGAATTACAAATCATACAAAACAAAATATACGAAATTCGAGGTCAACGTGTCATGTTGGACTTCGATTTAGCTGAATTATACGAAACAGAAACAAAGCGTCTTAAAGAAGCCGTTCGTAGGAATCTTTCTCGATTTCCTGATGATTTTATGTTTGAGTTGAGTCCAAAAGAATGGGAAATCTTGAGGACGCAATTTGCGACCTCAAGTTGGGGAGGCATTCGTTATCAACCTTTTGCATTTACAGAACAAGGTGTTGCTATGCTTGCAAGCGTTTTAAAAAGCGAAACAGCCATACAAGTAAATATTCAAATTATCAGAGCTTTTGTAATTTTAAGACAATATGCTCTTGGTTATGCCGAACTCAATCAAAAATTGGAAACGTTCATGCTGGAAACCAATATGCAATTTAGCGATATTTATCAGGCACTAACCGAAATGGCAAGCCTAACCGAAAAAGATCAAAAGCCAATTCCACCAATTGGATATTTGGCGTATGAAAAATAAAAAATGTGGATTTCGAAATTAACACATAAAACAGATGACCAAAAGTAAAACCATAAATATTGAAGACAAGGAAATACTGATTTATTCGAAGAATAATGAAGATTATATTTCGCTTACTGATATGGCACGAAGTCAGTTGGAAGATGTTATAATTATCAAATGGTTGAGCTTAAAAAACACAATAGAATATATTGGCGAATGGGAAGCTATGTATAATCCCGATTTTAATTATACCGAATTCGGTATAATTAAAAATGCTTCAGGTGGTAATAATTTTGTATTATCAGTTAAGCAATGGATTGAGAAAACAAATGCCGTAGGTTTAACTGCCAAAGCCGGTAGGTATGGTGGAACGTATGCACACAAAGATATTGCATTTCATTTTGGGATGTGGATTAGTCCAAAATTCCAGTTGTTACTTGTAAAAGAGTATCAACGCCTCAAAGACGATGAAAATGACCGATTAAAATTGGAATGGAACTTTCAACGAACATTGTCGAAAGTGAACTACATTATACATACCGATGCAATTAAAGAAAACCTGATTCCGGCTGAATTAACTCCTCAGCAAGTCAGTTATGTTTATGCTAATGAAGCAGATATGCTTAATATGGCTTTGTTTGGTAAAACAGCACAGCAATGGAGAACCGTAAACCCAACATTGAATGGCAACATTCGGGATACTGCCAACATTGAACAGTTGGTGGTACTATCTAATATGGAAAGTATGAATGCAGTGCTTATTCACCAAGGCTTATCACAATCGGAAAGACTGAAAGAGCTTAATAAAATGGCAATTATGCAAATGAAATCGCTTTTACACAATAATAAAATTCAAAGATTACAGTAATAAATTCAACAAAAAAACAGACAATGATTTAATTTTCAATATACTAAAATAGCATTCTGCTATTGTTCGCGATGCCGAAACCTGAGAACTTTCATTAGGCGAACACAAGAATAGATTCAATAAGCAAAATGCTCATGCCGACCGGCGTGGGCTTTTGACTTATCATTCTTGTGTACCCTTCTCAGGGGGTCGGCATCGGGTAAGGATTTAGTCCACGCTTTTTTGTGGACAAAACTTACCTGAATAATGGCTGGATATCCAAATCCGAAGCCATGAACCAAAAATTCTTTACCAACCAGGACGAAAATACGCTGATTAATAAATTAGAAGGTATTTTAGAAAACAATCCTTCCACCAATTGCTTCGATGCGGTAGTTGGTTTCTTTCGGGCTTCAGGTTATTTCCAAATTAAACCCTTTCTCGGTAAAATAGATAAAATCAGAATCTTAGTTGGTATAGAAGCCGACAAGCTGATTGCTCAGGCTGCTCAAAAAGGCATATTATATTTTGGCGATGAGCAAGTTTCAAAAGATGAATTTCTATTAGCAGTTAAAAAAGACATCGATGAATCGGAATACAGCAAGCCGGTTGAAGATGGCATTTTACAGTTAATCGATGACATTATCCAAAAGCGTGTTGAAATACGGGCACACCCAAGCCGAAAAATACACGCTAAAATATACCTTCTCTATCCCGATAATTTCAATCAACACACGCTGAATGCAGCAGCCATTACAGGTTCAAGCAATCTCACCGGAAACGGATTGGGCATTGGTAACGACCGACAATATGAATTCAATGTACTGCTGAACGATAACGATGAGGTGGCTTTTGCCAAAGCGGAATTTGAAAAACTATGGGAAGAAGCCAAAGGAACTGAAATAACGGCAAATGACATAGAGAAAACCAAAACAGATACCTATCTGGCGGGTGATGTAACTCCTTATGAGGTGTATATCAAAACATTGATTGAGTATTTTGGCGATGCTATCGATTATAGCATTGAAAACAATTTTGATTTGCCGGCCAATTTTAAACGCATGGAATATCAGTTGGATGCGGTACTCGATGGCTATAAAAAACTGATAAAATATGATGGGTTTTTCTTATCAGACGTAGTAGGTCTTGGAAAAACGGTAGTTGCCACCATGATTGCCAAAAAGTTTCTGAATGAAAATGGAATCAATAATACCAAAATTTTAGTCGTGTATCCGCCCGCAGTCGAAAAGAACTGGAAAAATACTTTTGCTCAGTTTGGTATCGACAAATTTGCAAAGTTTATTACCAACGGTAGCTTATCAAAAATTTTAGATACCGATAATTATAATTACTGGAATGCAGAGGAATACGACCTGATTTTGATTGACGAATCGCATAAGTTCCGCAATCACACAACCGGCATGTTCCGCGAAATGCAGGAAATATGTAAATACCCCCGCATTAACAGCGGTAAGATTGAAGGAACAAAAAAGAAAATTATATTAATTTCGGCAACGCCTCTCAACAACTCGCCCGAAGATTTATACAATCAAATCCTTTTGTTTCAAAATCCACGCCGCTCTACTTTGCCGGGTGTGAGTAACTTAACGGCATTTTTTGCACCCAAAACAAAGCGATTCAAAGAATTACGTTCCGACAAGAATTTAGATGTAGATGCCTTGTTGAAACTTTACGAAGAGATTCGCGAAAAGGTGTTGAAACCAATCACAGTACGCCGTACCCGTACTGACATTGAAGGCGTGAGCCGCTACAAAGCCGATGTGGGCGATTTTCCTAAAATTGAAAAACCGGATAAATTAGAATATTTGCTCGATGAGAAATTATCCGTATTGTTCGACCATACGGTTAAAATGCTTATTGACAAAACCGAGGGATTAAAATACAGCCGTTATCAGGCTATTGCCGGACTGTTACCCGAAATTCAGGATATGTATTACGAACAAGCGGAAAGAGTATCCAAGTCCCTGGCATTTATCATGAAAAATTCGTTGGTTAAACGACTCGAAAGCAGTTTCGAAGCTTTTCGCATTACCCTGAACCGCTTCCGGTTAGCCAACGAGCGTATGATTCAAATGTTCAAAAATGGCAATATTTACATTGCGCCCGATTTGAATTTGAATAAATTCTACGAAAAAGGTTGGACTACCGAAGAAATTGAAGCCAAAATAAACGAAGCCAAAGAGATTGATCCTAAAAATAACATCTTCAAACCCCAAGATTTTAAAGATACATTTCATCCCCAATTGCTTGCCGACCAGCAGATTTTAAATGAGTTGGCAGCAAGTTGGAACAAAGTAACACACGACCCCAAATTAGATGTGTTTCTGGAAAAATTAGAAACTGAATTTTTCAATAAAGAACGGAACATCGGACAAAAGTTAGTGATTTTTTCCGAATCGACTGACACGGTGGAGTATTTAAAGAAAAACATCAAACGTACTGATGTATTATCTATTTCAGCCGATAACCGGAATAAAATGTTCGAGGTGATTCAAGCCAACTTCGATGCCAACTACGACCCAGCCAAACAAAAAAACGATTATCATATAGTAATCAGCACCGAGGTTTTGTCCGAAGGTGTTAACCTCCACCGCAGCAATATCATTATTAACTACGATACGCCATGGAACTCTACCCGACTGATGCAACGCATTGGGCGTATCAACCGTATCGGGTCGGTTGCCAAAAACCTATATAACTACGTGTTTTATCCATCCGCCAAAGGAAATGCGCAAATTAATTTAGTCAACAATTCATTGGCTAAAATTCAGGCATTTCACACTGCTTTTGGCGAAGATAACCAGATTTATTCCACCGACGAAATTGTTGACCTTAACCTCGATAAACTTTTTGAAGAAGGTTTACCTGCCGAAGAAATAAACAAAGAATTGCAATACCTTGAATTTATTCGGGAATTTCGCAACAAACAGCCCAAGGAATTCAAACGCATTGAAAAACTAAGTTTACGAAGTAGAACCGGACGAGATGCCAGAAAATTTGGTGAAACATCAATTAGCAACGGTTCGTTGGTTTTCCTGAAAACCCGACAACTGAACAGTTTCTATTATGTAACCGACAGTACCAGCGAAGAACTCTCCACTTTGCAGGCTTTGGACTATTTCTGTGCCGAAAAAGACGAACCCCGTGTAGCTCGTATCGAACAACATCACGCACAGGTTGATAAAGCAAAGAAAACCTTTTTAACTAACTTACAAGCAGCCATTACCCAACAGGAAAAGGTAGTGGCTTCGGGGCGACAGGTTACATCGGCTATGGCATTTGTACGTCGGCATGTAAGTATGACCGAAGACTTAGAAACACGTCGACAACTCAATCAACTGATAAAACTCATTGAATGGGGAACAATATCCAGCATTGCTGCCGAACTGAATACATGGGAAAAAAAGGTTGCCAAAAATAAACATCTGAGGGAAGATATTTTTCTGAAAATAGTGGAAATGGCAAAACGCTACAACATTTATTTTATCGATGAAGAAAGTGCCGAAGAAGTTGAAATTCCCTGTATTATTTTGTCCGAATCGTTTAATTAAAACCACAAAATACTATGAATCCCGAAACGCTTAAAAGACTGTATCACAGAGAAAACTGGAGAGTATTATTGAACGATTTGTTTGGGTCAAATTTTAAAGCATTTAGTAGGGTTGATGATTTGCAAGTCGAAAACCAGACAGCAAAATCGGCAGTTCAGTTGGGCGAAATAAACTTAGCAAGCGGCGATGTATTGGCGGTGTACGAAGTGGAACTGCAAGACCATATACAGGTAGAACGCAACAAAGTAGCAATACGCAACCTGCTACGCACGTACTGGAATAAATACGATGGTGCTTTTATAGCAAACTATAAGAAAAATGAAAATATCTGGCGATTCTCTTTTGTGAGCGAAACCCACCAATACGATGCCGAAGGAAATTACGGAAAAGTAACCACCGCAGCCAAACGCTTCACCTACGTGTTGGGGCAGGACGAAAGCATACGAACCGCTACCGAACGGTTTAAAGTATTAGCTGCAACAGGCAGAAACACAACGCTCGAAGATATTAAAGGGGCGTTTAATGTGGATCCATTATCCAAAGAATTTTTCAACGGCTACAAAGCGCAATACGAGAAGTTTTGCAACTTTATGCAAACCGATACCAAAATGCAATATGATTTCCGAAAATTTTTGGCAGATGGTACGAATAAAGCCATACGCGATTATGTAAAGAAAATGCTCGGTCGCATTGTATTTTTGCACTTTTTACAGAAAAAAGGCTGGATGGGCGTTGACTGTGATTCTACCTTATGGATTGGCGGCGACCCCAATTTTATTGAAAATCTTTTCGGCAGTAGCAGCGCAGCGCAACAAGACAATTTTTTGGACGAAGTGCTTGAACCTATGTTCTTTCATTCGCTCAACAAACTGCGTCCAAACGATTGGTACAATACCAAAACCGCTCTGGGAATAGTAAAAATACCGTATCTGAATGGCGGACTTTTTGAACCTGATAAGTTAGATGAACCCGATTCAAAATTTCCTTCCGATTACTTCAAAGAACTTTTTGCATTTTTCAACCGCTATAACTTTACCATTGAAGAAAACGACCCCAACGATGCCGAAGTGGGAGTTGACCCTGAAATGCTCGGACATATTTTCGAAAATCTGCTCGAAGATAACAAAGACAAAGGCGCGTTTTACACGCCCAAGGAAATTGTGCATTATATGTGTCAGGAAAGTTTAACCGAGTATCTGTGCACAATACTCCAAATAGATAATGCCGAAAAAAGGCAATTAATAGAACAATTGGTAAAATCCCACGAAGTCTCATCTAAACTACACAACTGCCTGAATGACATAAAGATGGCTTTGGACAGAGTAAAAATATGCGACCCTGCTATTGGGTCAGGAGCATTCCCAATGGGATTGCTGCAAGAAATTTTTGCCATAAAACAAGCCCTTTGGTTTTACGAACACAATGATTTAGTTCGTTTCCCAGCTAGCGAAATAAAACAGCAAATTATCCAAAACAGCATATATGGCGTTGATATTGAGAAAGGTGCGGTTGATATTGCCCGTTTGCGTTTCTGGCTTTCGTTAGTGGTGGATGAAACAACACCGCAACCGCTGCCGAATTTGGATTATAAAATTATGCAAGGCAACTCATTGATTGAGAGTTTTGAAGGACACGATTTAAGCAAAATTATCAAATCAGGGAAGAATTTATCAGGTGAGTTAGTCAATTCTCAACTAACAATGGGTTTTGATTCAGAGCAAACAGAGTTAAATCTAAATATGCTATTGAAAGATTATTTTAAAACAAATAATAAGGAGGAAAAACTTGCTAAAAAGATTCAAATTGAAGAACAGGTAAAAGAATACATAAAGAACTGTGCAGGACATACGCCAGAAATCATCAAAAAGGTAAATAACATTGATTTCAATAATAAATCCTTCTTTCTTTGGCATTTATACTTTGCCGATGTTTTTGAAAATGGAGGATTTGATATTCTTATTGGGAATCCGCCGTATGTTGGAGAGAAAGGACATAAAAATATTTTTGAACCAGTAAAGAATGGAAATTTGAGAATTTATTATGTTGGTAAAATGGATTTGTTTTATTTCTTTTTTCATTTAGCCATAAACATGCTCAAGGAAAAAGGATGTGCTACATTTATCACAACAAATTATTACCCGACTGCTCTTGGTGGTTGGAAATTGCGAGAAGACTTAAAAAAGAGAGTAATATTGAAAATATTAATTAATTTTAACGAATTTAAGATATTTGATTCTGCACTGGGTCAACATAACTTAATAACGCTTTTATCAAAAAAAAATAATGAAGATGCCTTGTGTAAAATTATTAATTTTATTGGCAAAGGAAGATTAGATGCTACAAAAAACATACTAGAAAACATAATTTCTCAAGCCAATAACTTGTCAATTCACACTTTAGTCTCTCAAAATGAACTTTATGAAGGTTCTGAAAACTATATTCGTTTAACTAAAGAAAAGGAGGGAAGTAAAAGAAATAATATCTTAGAAAAAATATCTTTAAATAATAGTTTATTGGGTGATGTTTGTAGTGTTAATACAGGAATTATGGGTGGTTGTGACTCTATTTCAAATAGCAACATAAAGTATGCTTCAGAAGACATTATAAAAAAGAATGATATACAAGTTGGTGATGGTGTATTTGTTTTAGAATTGAATAACCCAAGGGATGAGAAGAGTATCGGATTATTCTCTGAAACTGATTTATTGAGAGATTTTTATAAAAACTCAGATATTAAAAAGTATTACACTAATACATTCTGCCAAAAGAGAATAATATTCTCATCTAAATTCATTTCTAACAATGAAAAAGAAATTATAGAAAAAGCCTTATGTAAATACGAAATTATATTGAAAGCAATAAGAAGAGTAAACAATGAGAATTTAGATAAATGGAATGAATTGAGACGTGGAGCATCACACCCGCACATTTTTAATGGACCTAAAATTGTTTCGCCTCAGAGAAGTAAAACGAATACTTTTGGATATAATGAGTCTCAATGGTATGCAAGTGCAGATGTGTATTTTATTACAAATCCTAAAAAATCACTTTCTTTAAAGTATATTTTAGCTTTATTAAATTCAAAACTCTATTGTTTTTGGTTGACAAACCAGTGTAAAATGAAAGGTGATTCATTTGAACTATATCAAAAACCTCTTTCCGAGATACCGATTAAAGAATTAGCTGAAGCCAAACAACTACGTTTTATTGAATATGCAGATAAAATCATTAATTTAAAAAAGGATAGTCCCGAAATAGACACCACCACTATAGAACCCCAAATCGACAACCTAGTTTACAAGCTCTACGATTTAACCTACGACGAAGTAAAGGTTGTAGATCCTGATTTTGGGTTGAGTGAAGATGAATATGCATCGTTAATGATAGAATGATGAGCAATTGCACTGACCCGGGAGGTTGGAGTTCCAACTCCGACCAAAAGGAAGAATCGGCAGAGTTGGAACTCTACCATCCCGTTGCAGATTTTGAATTTGGATTGAGTGAGGTAGAATATGAGAATATTTTAATATAAAGATTGCATAGGGAGAGATTGCGTTGGATTTTTAATCCAATGCAATGGATATAGATTAAAAGGTAAGATAATCTAATTTACCGCAAGTAATCACCACATTTGAAAAATTAGCCTTACCTTTGCATAGAATTTGTAGTGTATAATTATGAATTATAAATTGTGCATTATGAATTGAAACCGGGGCTGTTTGGTTTTGACAGCAGGTAGAAAGGGTATGTAAGCATGTCGAGCATTGAGAAAACGGCTCGTAAATCCCGGTTCTCAAACAACTAACTGGCGAAAATAACTACGCTCTTGCTGCTTAATCGAATAGAGTAGATTAGGCTTAATTCCGGCACTAGGTGCTGGAACGGGACATTTCCCAAATGCCGTCGCCTCGAGGCGATTTGATATGGAGATGCAGCTAAATCGAGGATAGTCACGCTTAGCCTTGGAGGCGCGATGAAATAAAAAGGATAAGGCGCAGGTTGGTGGCTTCGGTCTTGCCGGCGCACGAAAACCTAAGCGAAGATAAACATGTAGAAAGCTTATTATTTCCTTGTTTGGACGGCGGTTCGAATCCGCCCAGCTCCACAAAAACGTTTAACGACTCATGTTGTTAAACGTTTTTTAATGAAAACAATTTAAGATTTTTCGATTGATACGTTAAAAACAGATAATGTATTGACTAACGCAGCATTACAATAGTATTAAATGAGTAAAAAAATCTATCTTTGTATGCGATTATTTTGCAATAGAATTTATACAAATAAAATATGAAACGTACATTAAGTATTTATCTGATTACCGCTCTGTTAGCTACTTCCTTTTCCTTGAATGCTCAAACAAAAAAAGCTGTTCAAAAAAAGAAAGCTGTAATATCATTGGACTCTTTAATATTTAAAAAACTTACGTATCGACTTGAAGTTGGTTACAACAATCCCGTTCGCTATGGTGTGGGTGTAAGTTCTATCTATTTTAATGGGATGAGAGCCGGACTTACGGCAGAACTTGAGTTGAAGAATAATTTAAGCTTACTTATCGGTGCGCTTTACAATCTGGTTTATTCTGATGCTCTTCAGAAATATCCAAACTTAACTTCTGTTAGAAAGTTATCCTACGGTCATTTTATTGATGTTCCTGTTCGTGTTGCTTATACGTATCCGTTTTCGAAAGACCTGAAAATTTTTGGTTTCGCAGGACCAAATTTAAATATCGGACTTTCACAGATTCAAGGTACTATTTCAACAGTATCTACTGTTCCAACAGCTTATGCCGATTTATATAAAAATTCAATTCTCAATCAATTTAATCTTCAACTTGGAGCCGGCGGAGGATTACAATGGAAAAAATTTCAGTTAAAAGCGGGTTATGATTTTGGACTTTTGAAACTGAACAAGTCAACCACAGAAAATTTATATCAAAAAGGATGGTATGTATCCTTATCTGTCAGTTTATAAAAACTGACCGAAAAAAACAGATGACTAAACGCTGTGGGGTTTAGTCATTTTTTTTATTTTGAACGACATATTTAAAGTGTAAAAATCTCATTTTATTCAGTAAATTATATTCTGTGATTCATTTTACTTTTTACTTTGTTAGTTTGAGGTTAATTATCAGAGATTGATTATTTTTGCAGATGATTCAATAAACAGATCAGGTTCATATTCATGCAACTCTATCAACTTTTTCTTCAACATCCTGTCATATGCACTGACAGCAGAAACTGTCCGCTTGGTTCTTTGTTTTTTGCGCTGAAAGGCGAAAATTTCAACGCCAATGCTTTTGCCCTTTCTGCTCTCGAAAATGGATGTTCGTATGCTGTTGTCGACCAAGCTGAATTTGTGATTGATGACCGTTTTATATTGGTTAATAATGTGTTGGAAACTTTGCAACAACTGGCTACTTACCATCGGAAACAAGTAGGAACACGCATTATCGGAATTACCGGAACTAACGGTAAGACCACAACAAAAGAATTAATTGCTTCGGTACTCAGTGAAAAGTTCAATATACTTTACACGCAAGGGAATTTGAATAACCACATTGGCGTTCCACTAACCTTGCTTCAACTAAAACCGGAACATCAGATTGCTGTCGTTGAAATGGGTGCAAATCATCCGGGAGAAATTAAAACTTTGTCCGAAATTGCCTGCCCCGATTATGGAATTATTACCAATGTAGGTAAAGCACATCTCGAAGGGTTTGGTTCATTTAAATGTGTAAAAACCTCGAAAGCAGAACTTTACGAATACATTTTTGCACATGGGAAAGCCATTTTTATCAACAAAGACAATGAGGATCTGGTAGAAATGGCTACAAAAGCCGGCTTTGAAATTGATAGAGGAAATGTCCGCGATTACAGTCTGGATCCCGAAAATTGGGTTTGCTATATTTACGGACAGGTAACCAGCTGTTCACCATTTCTGAAAATGGAATGTACCATCGATTTGTTCGACAAATTTAAAGTCAACACCAAATTAATTGGTGCTTATAACGCTGAAAATGTATTGGCTTCAGTGGCAATAGGTGAATATTTTGGATTGGATAAGAAAACGATTAAAAAAGGACTGGAAAAATACCTTCCGCAAAATAATCGTTCCCAATTGACTGATACAAAGCATAATAAATTAATTGTTGATGCCTACAATGCCAATCCAACCAGTATGCGGGCTGCCATATTGAATTTTGTTCAAATGGAAGTGGAACCAAAAACGCTGATTTTGGGCGATATGCTTGAACTTGGAGAACAAAGTGATGCTGAACATCAAAACATAGTGGATTTGCTGCAACAAAACCAGTTTGAAAACGTTTTGTTAGTAGGAAAGGATTTTAAGAAAACACAAAACTCCTATTCCTGTTTTGAGGATGTTTCAGCATTAATAAGTTATTTAGAGAGTCATCCTGTTCGTAAAAACTATATATTAATTAAAGGTTCAAGAGGAATAAAGCTTGAAAAAATAGTTTCAAAGTTCTGACTCTAAATAAATTATAATTATGGATCCTGAAAAAAGAAGAAATCTACTGATTATTACGGCAGTGTCAGTTGTTATACTAATATTAGGATTTGCCGTGGTTTATTTTATGCGAAAAGCCAGTCAGAAAGAAGCTGAAGTGGCCGAAGTTGTTGAAATGATGAATTTTGAAAAAGAACAGGTTCAAAAAGAATATGCCAATTTAAATCAGGAATTTGAAGGGTATACCTCAAATATTAAGAATGATTCGTTGGTAAAACTGCTTCAGGATCAGAAAACAAAAGTTCAGCAACTGCTCGAAGAATTGCGCGTTACAAAATCTACCAATGCCAAACGAATTGCCCAATTGCGAAAAGAATTAGCTACAGTTCGTCAGATAATGATTCAATATGTGAATCAAATTGATTCATTAAATTCGGCAAATAAAGTATTGAAAACTGAAAATGTGGAAGTTCACAGAAAATACAAAGCTGCCACCGAAACGGTTCAGACTTTATCGAAAGAAAAAGAATCTTTAAATCAAGTTGTTACACGTGCCTCTATTTTAGAAGTTACCAATTTCAGTATGACGCCATTGAATAGCAAAGGTAAAAAAACCGGGCGGTTCACTCAGACTTCGAATCTGCAGTTTAAATATACAATTAGTAAAAATATCACCGCTCAACCCGGTGAAAAAATCATTTATTTGCGCATCACTCGTCCGGACGATGACGTTTTGACTAAACCGGGTAATGTTTTTCAATTTGAAAATAAAATTATCACTTATTCTTCTTCTAAAAATTTCGAATATACCGGCGAGGCACTTAGCGATGTGATTTATTGGAAAGTTGGAGAAATTTTGCAAAAAGGCACCTATCGTGCTGAATTCTTTATCGATGGAAATCGGGTTGGAAGCTTCTCTTTTGTTTTTGAAAAATAGAGACTACCCCTAACCCCTAAAGGGGAATTGGATTAGTTAATTCTATCAAAAAGATTTTTTAAATAAAAAATAAAATAAAGATAACTTAATTCCCCGTTAGGGGTTAGGGGTATATGTCTCAAGCACAAAAATTTACGCACGATGCTGAAGCAATCGCTTTCGATGTAAAACACCGGAATACGATTCAGTTCAACATTTCACGCTATGATGAAGCGGTGAGTAAAGGAATGGCGCGATATAAGAACGTGGAAGCGGCAAAAAGCCAGGCTGCAGCCATCAAGCGGGATGTGTTGCAAAACTGGGGCAACTACTTGGTTCAATTTGAGTCAACTATCAGTTCGCATGGAGTTCAGGTTCTTTGGGCATACGATTCAGCTGAAGCAACAAAACTCATCGAGCAGATTTTGACCGAAAACGAAGCACGTTTGTTGGTAAAAAGTAAATCGATGACGACCGAGGAAATTGAACTGAATGAAACTGCCGAACGAATGGGTTGTGAATCAGTCGAAACCGATTTGGGAGAATTCATCGTACAAGTTGCAGGCGAAAAACCATATCATATTGTTACACCGGCTATGCACAAATCGAAAGGGGATATCGCGAAGCTTTTCAACGAAAAATTCGGAACGTCTATTGACAGCACACCCGAAGAAATGACAGAATATGTTCGTCAGGTGTTGCGAAAAAAATATACAACGGCACAAGTAGGTGTTACAGGTGCAAATTTTCTGATTGCCGATATTGGCGGCATTTCAGTGACTGAAAATGAAGGAAATGGGTTGATGTCAACTTCTTTTCCAAAAGTTCATATTGTTATTGCCGGAATAGAAAAGATTATTCCCAAGATGTCACAACTCGGACTATTTTATCCTTTGTTGGCAGCTCACGGAACAGGTCAGCAAATAACGGCATACAATACCATTTTCACCGCACCACGACAAGTAAATGAAGTGGACGGACCGGAGAAAATGATTGTCATTTTGCTCGATAACGGACGAACAAACCTCTATAAAGACGATGAAGCGAATGAAGCATTGGCTTGTATTCGATGTGGTGCGTGTCTGAATGGCTGTCCCGTTTACAAAACGATAGGCGGTTACACGTACGATACCACTTACAGCGGTCCGATCGGTTCGGTACTGACACCGTTTTTAAAAGGGTTCAAGGATTTTTCGCATTTGAGTTTTGCTTCCACACTTTGTGGAAAATGTGTCGAAGTTTGTCCGGTAAAAATTCCGCTGACGGATATTTTATTATCCAACAGACGAAAAACTGTAGAACAAAACCTTCGTCCTGCAGCCGAAAAATGCCTGATGAAAGGATTTAAACTGATTAGTTCTAAACGAATCGGATTTGATTTTTTCCCGGGAGCTTTAAAATCCGCCGGAACATATCCGTTTAATTTTATAGGCTGGGGACCAAAGCGTTCCATGCCAACCTTTGCAAACAAATCATTTTCACAACAATATAAAAACAAACAAAAATAACCAACTCATTAAAATAATTACAACATGAAACGAACATCAATTGGCTTTTTTCTTACTTTTCTGGTTTTGCTCATTTTCTCAGCTTGTCAGGAGAATGTATATATTGACTGGAAACTAGCTAATGATAAATGGTATGATACCCATAAATCCGACTCCGGTTTTGTAACTACCAGCACCGGACTTTGCTACAAAATTAATTATCCCGGTTGGGC
>JADGPS010000111.1 GCA_017882285.1 Paludibacter sp.
CTATATTCGTTTGCTAAAACATTTACCGGCCAATATGGGTGTTGCTATTGTTATCGTTAATCATCTAAGAACAGTAGCCACCACGCTTCACGAGATTCTTCCACATTACACCCAAATGCCGGTTGAACTAATCACTGAAAAATTAGATATACAGCCTAACCATGTATTTATCATTCCTGAAAAGCGTGATTTACATGTGCTTGACGGTGAATTCCGGTTAAAGCCTATATCAAAACCAAGAGGATGGCCCGATGTGATTACCGTCTTTATGCTTTCACTGGCTGAAAACTGGGACGGCAAACTTATCGCAGTAATTGTCTCAGGATATGATGGTGATGGGGCAGCAGCCATGAGCAGCATAAAAGAAGCAGGCGGAATTACTATTGCTCAAAAACCCGATACTGCCAAGCAACCGGATATGCCTGAGAGTGCCATAGCAAGCGGGTGTATTGATTTTATTCTTTCGCCTGAAGATATTGCAAAGGAAATTGTACGGATAGTGAATATTTAAATGTTATATGTCGTTTGCTGAAGAAAAAATGGTGAAACTTATACTAGCTGCAACCATATTCTAAAGTTCTTAATAATAAATAAGATAAAATATCCTTTAATAGTTTTATTATATCTACATTTGTAATTCACAATAAGTTATGTAACTTTGATTGAAAAATTGAATTTAGTATCTAAAATATATGCGAGATAAACTCCAAAAAACCAAATCAACCGAAGTTTCAAAAATAGGCACTTCCGGTTCAGATACCGGTCAATTTCCAATAGTTTGTATTGGTGCTTCAGCCGGTGGTTTAGAAGCATTAGAACAATTTTTGGGTAATGTGTACGAAAATAGCGGATTGGCCTATATTGTTATACAACATTTGGACCCTACACAAAAAGGTATGTTGCCCGAATTACTTCAACGGGTTTCCAAGATTCCCGTTTTTCAGGTTAAAGACCGAATGACGGTGAAGCCAGATTGCGTGTATGTAATTCCTCCCAACAAAAGTATGTCCATTCTAAAAGGTGTGCTTTATTTGTTTGAACCATTAGAAACAAGAGGACTCCGTTTACCGATTGATATATTCCTTCGCTCACTTGCCGACGATCAACATGAATATGGCGTGGGTGTCATTCTTTCGGGCATGGGTTCCGATGGCAGTGTCGGAATTCGCGCATTGAAAGAAAAAAACGGTATAGTTTTGGTGCAGGAACCTACCGATGCAAAATACGACAGTATGCCGCGTAATGCCATTGATTCTGTATTGGTGGATATTGTGGCTCCCGCCAATGAGTTACCCGTAAAACTGCTGGCTTTCCTTAAACACATTCCGGTAGTAAAATCAAATATGGAGATAGAGATTAAAGATCAAAGTGCGCTAGAAAAAATTATAATTATACTGCGTACTCAAACCGGAAACGACTTTTCTTTGTATAAAAAAAATACCGTTTATCGCCGTATTGAAAGGCGCATGAGCGTTCACAGAATTGATAAAATAATTACTTACGTTCATTTTTTGCAGGAAAATCCGAAGGAAGTGGATATTCTTTTTAAAGAATTATTGATTGGAGTAACCAATTTTTTCCGAGATGGGGCGGTATGGGAAAAACTGGAAGAAACGGTTGTTCCAACCCTTATTGCTAATCAGCAGGAAGGTTCAATATTGCGGGCTTGGGTGCCAGGATGTTCTACCGGTGAAGAAGCTTATTCACTTGCTATCGTGTTTAAAGAAGCGCTCGAAAAGATTAATCCTTATGGAGGTATTTCGTTGCAGATATTTGCCACCGATCTTGATAATGAAGCTATTGAAATAGCTAGAAAAGGCCTGTTTTCAAACAATATTGCTGCCGATGTATCACCAAAACGGTTAACACGTTTTTTTACTGTAACTGAAGAAGGATTTCGTGTCAATAATGAAATACGGGAAATGGTGGTGTTCGCCAAACACAATATTATTTTGCATCCGCCTTTTACAAAAATCGACATTCTGACTTGTCGTAATCTATTGATTTATATGGATACCGAGTTGCAAAAGAAAATACTCGGGTTATTTTATTATAGTCTGAATCCGGAAGGATTTATGGTACTTGGAAGTGCTGAAACACTTGGAGCTCAAAGTCTCTTTTTTGCACCGATAGATAGTAAATTGAAAATTTATAGACGTACCCTTACAAACCAAGTGCCTGAATTATTCGATTTTCCTTCTTCATTTTCCCGTTCCAAACAAACCAATATTGAACATCAAATTCATGTCAAATCTCCTCAGAATATTCAAACACTTACCGATCAATTGCTATTGCAGCATTTTTCACCTCCAGGAGTATTGGTAAACGATAAGGGTGATATTATTTATATCAGCGGACGTACCGGGAAATATCTGGAACCTGCAGTTGGTAAAGCAAATATGAATATTTTTGCCATGTTGCGTGAAGGTTTGCGTAATGAATTTCCGGCTGCATTCCGTCATGCTATTATGAAAAAAGAACTTGTGGTTTTGCAGAATATGAAAGTTGGTACCAATGGTGGAACACAATTCATTAACATTACAATTCAATGGATTGATAAGCCAGAAGCTTTGAACGGTATGGTAATGATTATTTTCACTGATGTTCCTAAGATTGTGAGAACCAAAGAACATGGGGAAAAAGGAGAAAAGAACGTTCATACTATCAAACAATTGGAGTTGGAAAATGAGTTGCAACATGCAAGGGAAGAAATGCAGAGCACGCTCGAAGAAATGCAGACTTCGCAGGAAGAACTCAAATCTTCCAACGAGGAATTACAATCTACCAATGAAGAGCTGCAATCAACCAACGAAGAATTGACCACTTCGAAAGAAGAAATGCAAAGTCTGAATGAAGAGCTGCAAACGGTGAATGCTGAATTACAGTCGAAAGTAGATGATTTCTCGCGGGTGAATAATGATATGAAAAACCTGCTGAACAGCACCGATATTGCTACATTGTTTCTGGA
The DNA here is from genome assembly GCA_017882285.1 of Paludibacter sp. Classification (GTDB taxonomy): domain Bacteria; phylum Bacteroidota; class Bacteroidia; order Bacteroidales; family Paludibacteraceae; genus Paludibacter. Next base: position 2,969 of record JADGPS010000111.1, read on the forward strand.
CAAGGATTTGAATATTCGCCGCTATACCAATCAGGCAACCAAAATTTTTAAACTCATTAAAAGCGATATTGGACGACCATTTACAGATCAGGTTTCGGATTTGATATACCCTGAATTGGCTGCTGATGCACTCGAAGTATTAAGGTCACTCGTGTTTCTTCAAAAACAAATTACCACCTCCGATGGACGTTGGTTTTCAACACGCATTATGCCTTACCGCACTTTTGATGATAGAATAGACGGATTGGTAATCACTTTTTTCAATATTTCCGATCATAAAAAGTTAGAAGTTGAACTGAACGAAACAAGACAAATGCACAGTTTGTTTTTAAATTCATCGGCCGATATTATCATAAAATTATCAACCGAGTGGAAAATACTGGAATTTAATTCCGGTGCAGAAAAACTTTTCGGTAAAAAAAAGGAAGAAGTTTTGAATCAAAATTATTTTCAATTGTTTATTCCTGAGCCAATTCAAAAAAAGTCTGAAAAAGAATTGAATAAGTTATTCAAAGGAGGAGAAGATACCACTTCTAAAATGCAGGTTATAACATCCGGAGCTAAAGTTTCGGATGTTGAATGGTCGGTAAATGTGCTGCTCAACAGCTTGAAAACTCCAACGGGAATGATTCTTATTGCTAAAAACACAACCAAGTCATGAAAAATGAAGAACAAGATTATCAAACAGATGCTGAGTTGCTCAGAATCAAAGCTGAAGAACAATTGAAAGTGAAACAACATAAAACGGGTGTTTCCGAAACCGAACATGATGTAAAAAAACTCCTGCATGAATTACAGGTACATCAGATAGAATTGGAAATGCAGAACGAAGAACTGCGTGAAGCAAATGAAACGGCTGAAATAGCTCTAAGAAAATTCACCATGCTGTATGATTTAGCTCCAATGGGCTATTTCACACTCGAACCCGATGGCACTATTGTTGAACTGAACTTCACTGCTGCCGAAATGCTGGGTGACAGGCGCTTTAGTTTGGTAAACAGCAACTTTAAGTTATTTGTTTCTGATGAATCTAAAGGGGTTTTTAATGAGTTTTTCCAAAAGATTTTCACAGGAAACTATAAAGAATTCTGCGAAGTGAAACTTGGTTACGATAAAAATCCGTTGGGATTAGTTTATATGGAAGGCGTATCTATCGGTGATGAAAAAAAATGTCTTTTGTCGGTAATGGATATTTCCGGTTTTCAAAAATAAACTATCTAATTTCTTTTCTCAATGGAATTAGGTTTTCACAAGAAAATAAGTAGAATAAGCTGTTTTATTAATTATAAATTTAATTTGGAGGACTGAAAAATGAAAAAATTTTATAAGTTGATAGGCATTTCCTGTTTGGCTATTTGTGGTTTTTGTGCTGTTTATCTTTTGTTCAATTTATACTTTATAACCACCTTGAATGGTAATCAAGTTTATCAATTTTATGGAGTAAGTGCGCAAGAGGGAACTTTGCTAACTGTTTTAAACGGAAATCTTTGTCTGGCAAAAGATGCATCAGGCTTTCTTTCAGTAAATTCTCCAATAGTACACACTATTGAAATTGTACTTTGGAGCATAAGTTTTTTGTTCAACTTAATCTCAGGTATAGTTTTCATAAGATTAGCGAACAAAGAAAATATTTTATCAGAAAAATAAACGATCCTTTTTCCTTTCTTTTCCTTCGTCTTTTCCATCTGCCTCAAAAAGTGTGAATCATGTAAGTTATTACTATATTTATGTAACAACCGATGATTCAATCATCTTTACTTTTGTTTAGATAAAAGTACCTACTTCTATAACAGTGGAGGTGCGACTTCAAATCGCAATCCCCCTACTGCAAAAGCCTTTATACTTCTTATCTTGTTACTATTATTACTATTTAAAATATTTAACTTATGAAAGAATATAAACTATTTACAGCGACAAAGTTAGGAGATATTGAATTAAAAAATCGTATTGTAATGTCACCCATGACTCGTAGTCGTGCTATTGGTAATGTGCCCAATGAACTGATGGCCGAATATTATGGTCAACGTGCAAGTGCGGGGTTGATAATCACGGAAGGAACAGCGCCATCGCCCAATGGATTGGGTTATTCGCGCATTCCCGGCTGCTTTAGTAAACAGCAGGTAGAAGGTTGGAAAAAGGTAACTTCTGCCGTGCACAAACAAGGCGGGAGAATATTTATTCAACTTATGCATACCGGAAGAATAAGTCATACATTAAACTTGCCTGAAGGTGCTCAGATAATTGCACCATCGGCAGTAAAAGCGAATGGACAAATGTGGACAGATTCAGAACAATTGCAGGATTTCCCGATTCCAAAAGAAATGAATGATGAAGACCTGTTACTCACATGGACAGAATATGTTGCGGCTGCCAAAAATGCAATTGATGCTGGTTTTGATGGAGTAGAACTGCATGGAGCCAATGGCTATTTACTCGAACAATTCTTGTCGCCAATTAGTAATATCCGAACCGATAAATATGGTGGAAGTATTGAAAATCGTTGCCGGTTTATGCTGGAAGTAGTTACAGCAGTGTCAGAAACTATTGGAAAAGGAAAAACCGGTGTTCGTTTATCTCCTTACGGCGTGGCAAGTGACATGCCCCATTATCCTGAAATTGATAAAACCTATACTTATCTGGCTGAAGAACTCAATAAACTGGGAATTGTTTATCTGCATTTAGTTGATCATTCATCTATGGGTGCTCCCGAAGTTCCGGCAGAAATCAAAGGAATTATTCGCACACGATTTAAAAACGCCTTAATTCTTTCAGGAGGATACGACAAGGAAAGGGCAGAAGCTGATATTGAAACCGGAAAGGTTGTAGAATTCTGCGATCCGAGAATTCATGAGATCATTAATACAGCAAGCGAACTGCATAATTTTTCCCCGGTATATCACTCATTATACATATACGGAAACCTTACAGGCGCAGACACAGGTAAGACAGAAAAAGATTAACGCATCCTGGCCTCTTAAGATTTGAGCGATTCCATACCCGCCGGCTGTTCTCTGCCGGAACTGCAGCAGGAAAATGTAATCAACAATCCGCCGGTCATTTATCAACAATCTGTTTTTCAAAAGCTTTTTCGTCTGATAATTTTGTACCTTGCAGGGCTTTATTAATTTTTTACAAAAAGTCCAATATGAACATTGATATACTGTTAGGGCTGCAATGGGGCGATGAGGGTAAGGGTAAAATTGTAGATGCATTAACGCCCCTCTACGATGTTATTGCCCGGTTTCAGGGAGGACC
>JADGPS010000020.1 GCA_017882285.1 Paludibacter sp.
TGAAAGTATTTGCTCGTAATTCATAAATTGCTGTATTAATTTCTTGCAAAGATAACACATTTATTTGAATAAATAAACGCTATTCTAAACTACAGCCAATATTTATTATTCAAAATTTAATTTTGAGCGTTAGAAAAGAGGAAGATTTTGAAGAAAAAAAACAAACCAGTTATATATAGTAAATGGAATCTGTATTATCAATGAAATAAACTAAACTGATCAATTCGTAGCATGATTTAAAATCGTTTGCGAATAAAGAGAAAAGTTGCAAAATGGAAAAAACAACGTACATAAAAACCGAAGACAACACCGCTAATCTGGCGGAATTGTTATTGCTTGGGATAAAGGATCTCGATGCAAAGGTGAGTGCGTTATCAAATCCTGAAGGTTTGGCAAAGCTTTATACGGAAGATAAGGCTGCAGAGATGTTGGGTATTTCAAAAAGTTCGGTGATTACATTGCGCAAGGAACACAAAATTCATTACCGACAGATTGGTAATAGTATTCGATATAGTTTGGCGGATATAATTGAATACGAAGAAAAGTGCAGAAAATAATTATATTAACCGATAGTTAGGAAATGTGAAATGGATTTTGTAGTTTTGTGCTAATTAATAAATCACTATGGAATTAAAGATACTAAAACCACGCATTGCCTTAAACAAAGCCTTTCTGAAGGTCAAACCCAACCGACCGGAGATAGAAACCTTTAAAAAGAATCTGATTGGTATCCTTGATACCATCGATGAATTTGAGTCGGAAGAGTTTCATAAAAACTTAGTATCTGATTTCCTGAAGAATACTTATTACGGTGGTAACCACTTTATCAATACCAAAGGACGGAATGATCTGGTGATACACAACGGTGCAACGGCAAGCAGTACCGTAGGTGTAATTATTGAGACAAAGCAACCAACCAAAAAAGCTGAAATGCTTCGCCCCGATAATATCAATACCAAAGCGTTTCAGGAGCTGGTGCTGTATTACCTGCGGGAACGGATAACGAACAAAAATACTGAAATTAAGCACTTGATAGCCACCAACATTTACGAGTGGTATATTTTCGACGGGCATTTATTCGAAAAACTGTTTGCACAAAACAAGCCCTTAATCAAGAAATTTACCGACTTTGAAGAAGGACGTTCGGGGGGCAATAAAACGGAGTTTTTCTACAACGAAATAGCAGCTCCTGCCATTGCCGACCTACCCTACGAAATTACATTTACACATTTCAATATACGCGATTACGAAAAGCCACTCCGCAATAACGACAAGAAAGATGATAATGTGCTGATTGCGTTGTTTAAACTGCTATCTCCGGAACATTTGCTGAAACTGCCTTTTGCCAACGACAGCAACAGCCTGGATAAAGCATTTTATACCGAATTATTGCACATAATCGGACTGACAGAGACCAAAGAAGGTGGTAAAAAACTGATTCAGCGGAAAGAAAAAGGACAACGCAATGCCGCTTCGCTGATGGAGAGTGCCATGGTGCAGTTGGATAATTTAGATAAATTGTCGCGGATGGATAAGCCTTCGCAGTATGGCGATACCACCGAAGAGCAGCTGTTTAATGTAGCGCTGGAACTGAGCATCACGTGGATAAACCGCATTTTGTTTTTGAAACTGCTGGAAGCTCAGCTGATTAAATACCACAAAGGCGATAAAACCTATGCTTTTCTGAATACCGACAAAGTAAAGGGATTCGACGATTTGAATACCCTGTTTTTTCAGGTGCTGGCTAAAGTACCTGCCGAACGTAATGACGAAGTCAGACAGCTTTTTGCGCATGTGCCGTATCTGAACAGTTCACTGTTTGAACCTTCGGAAATTGAACATATTTGTTTTACTATAAGTCAGTTAAAGGATGGAAAACTGCCGCTATTTTCCAATTCGGTGATAAAGGACAATACCGGCAAAAAGCGCACAGGCGAACTGACCGCAGTGGAATACCTGTTTGAGTTTCTGAATGCCTACGATTTTAGCAGCGAAGGCAGCGAGGAAATTCAGGAAGACAACAAACGACTGATTAATGCTTCGGTGCTGGGACTGATATTTGAAAAGATAAACGGTTACAAAGACGGCTCATTCTTTACACCCGGCTTTATAACCATGTACATGTGCCGCGAAACCATACGGCGGGCAGTGCTGCAAAAATTCAACGAACTGAAAGGCTGGAACTGCAAGACCATTGATGAACTGTACGACAACATTGAAGACCGCAAAGAAGCCAATATCCTAATCAACAGCTTGAAACTGTGCGACCCTGCGGTGGGTTCGGGACATTTTCTGGTATCGGCACTCAACGAGATAATAGCCATAAAAAGCGAACTGCGCATATTGTCCGACCGCGAAGGCAAACGCCTGAAAGAATATCGCGTGGAAGTGGAAAACGACGAACTGATTGTAACCGACGAGGATGGACACCTGTTTGAATATAACCCCACCAGCAAAGAAAGCCAACGCGTACAGGAAACCCTTTTCCATGAAAAGCAAACCATAATCGAAAATTGCCTATTTGGCGTGGATCTCAACCCAAATTCGGTAAAAATATGCCGTCTGCGGTTGTGGATTGAATTATTGAAAAATGCATATTACAAATCGCCCGATTATACAGAATTGGAAACCCTGCCCAATATCGATATCAATATTAAATGCGGTAATTCATTGATTAGCCGATACGCGCTGGATGCGGATTTCAAGATTATATTGAAGAATAGTAATTGGAGTATAGATTCTTATCGCAAAGCCGTTGCAACTTATCGAAATGCTAAAAGTAAGGACGAAAAGCGACAAATGGAGAAGTTAATTCTTGGAATAAAACAAGAAATAAGTTCTGAGATTAGAAGGAATAATCCGTTGTTAACGAAGATAAATAAATTGGTTCATGATATTTCAAACCGATTTACTGGAAATTTTCTTTTTGAACCAACCGACCCATATACTAAGAAAGAAAAAGAATTAGAAAAGAAAAGATTGGCTGAACAAAAAAAGAAAGAAGCGGAACTGGCAATTTTCATGAAGGAATATGATGACATTAAGAATAATAAAATCTACGAGAATTCATTTGAATGGAGGTTTGAATTTCCTGAAGTTTTGAACGATGAAGGTGATTTTGTGGGATTTGATGTGGTGATAGGGAATCCGCCATATGGAGTAAAATTTACAGAACAAGAGAAATATTTTTATAAAGAAGCGTATACTGGAATTCATGTGAGAACACCTGAATCATTCAATTATTTCTTGGGTTTAACCTCAAAAATTTCAAATCAAAATGGTCTGTGTAATTTTATCATTCCTTCAAGTTTTCTTTCTCAAATAGAGTTTGAGAAAACCAGAAAATTAATTCTGGATAATTATAGTCTTTACAATGTGATAAATTTAGGGGATGAAGTCTTTGATGATGTTGCAACACCTACTTGTATTATTGGCTATAGAAAATCAAAAAGTATTGAACAATTATTGTATTTAGATATAAGTGGAGTTGAACGAACGAAGTTGTCCACAACTTTAGGAAAATCAAATAGATTTGTTGATACATCTTCATTTGAAACAAATGATTCATATTCTTTTGTTTTCAAACCATACAAATCTATTCTTGAAAAATGTTATAAATCACCAACACTTAAAGAAGTTGCAGAAGAGGTTGCAACAGGTGTTAGCTCAGGGTTAGACAAAGCATATGTTTATAGTTCAGAAGAGGTTGCTTATAATTTATTAGAAAGTTCTTTGCTTAAGAAATTGATAGTTGGAGGGGAAATAAATAGATATTTATTAAGTCCAATCTCAAATAAAATGTTAGTTTACATTACTAGCGAACACAATATTTCTGAATACCCTAACATTGAGAATCAAATCATTAAATATAAAGAACCATTAAGTAAAAGGCGTGAAGCAGCAAATGGTCAAATTTCATGGTATAGCTTAAATTGGCCACGTCGTCAAAAACTTTTTGACAATCCTAAGATTCTTATTCGTCAAACAGCAAATAAAATTATGGCTGCATATGATGAGGATAAATGGTACTGTTTAAAAAGTGGGTTAATTGTTCAATTACCTGAAAACTCTGATTTGCACTATTACTATTTGCTGGCATTGCTTAATTCAAAACTTTTAGATTTTCTGTATCACGATTTAGTCAATGAAGACAATCGTATATTTCCAGAGGTAAAACCGATACAGCTTTTTAAATTACCTATTTGTAAAGCTACAAAAGAAGAACAGATTGATTTTATATCAAAAGTCCAACAAGTAATAGAATTAAAAGCATCTAATCAAGACACCACCGCCCTCGAATCCGAAATAGATCGGTTGGTTTATCAGCTGTATGGGTTGACGGAAGAGGAGATTATGATTGTGGAGGGGGAGAAAATATAAGAAAATATAAGAAACCAAGAAACTGTCTATTCCTGAAACAGGTTTACAAAAAAGTGTTCAATCAAATAAATGATAATATTACCTGTTATGAACGAACCGGATCTCTTTCAACTTAACCGCTTCATAAACGCACAGGAAGGTGTTTTTGAAACTGCACTTAAAGAACTACAAAACGGGAAGAAACAAACCCATTGGATGTGGTTTATCTTTCCTCAGTTAAAAGAACTTGGATTTAGTTCTACGGCAAAGTTCTATGGTATTACGGGTATTGCTGAAGCCAAAGCTTATCTTCAACATCCTTTATTACTTAACCGATTGGAAGAATGTGTAACGGCAGTACTTAATAGTAAAGCAAAAAAGCCAATTGAAATTTTCGGTCATCCCGACCACCTGAAATTTCACTCCAGTTTGACATTATTCTTTCTTGCAGAACCCGAAAATAAACTGTTTAAAGAAGCTCTTGAAAAGTATTATCAGGGAATAACCGATTTTGTGACTGAAAATATAATTCAGAAAGAAAAAATTTAACAAACATAACATTATGGAAGAAAGTAAGGATACTGACGGAAAACTGAATGCCCCTGACAGTGGTGAAAATGACTTGCAAAAACCCCTAAACAGACCTGATTACACTTATTTTACATTGGACAATGGACTGAAGGTTGTTTTGCATCGGGATTGCACACAACCCAGAATTGCAGTTAATATCCATTATCATGTTGGTTCGTCGCGTGAACAACGCGGTAAGACGGGTATTGCTCACCTTATTGAACATTTGATGTTTCGGAAATCTGAACATCTGCCACTGAATAGTTTTGAACAAAATATCAGTATAATGAGTGGAAGCCGTCATGCATATACGCATGCAGACAGAACTGTGTTGAGCGATTTAGTGCCAAGAGATGCCCTGGAAAAAATAATCTGGATGGAGTCGGACCGAATGGGATATTTTATCAATAGTATTACTCAGCAGGATATAAACAGCGAATTGAAAGTCATAATAAATGAATATCTTGGAAGATTTATAAACAAACCCTACGAGTATAATATGATACTGTTAAGGGAATATTTTTATCCTTCAAATCATCCTTACAATTGGCTTCCTATCGGCAGATTAAATGATTTGATGCATCTCACGTTGGCTGATGTAATGGAATATTATGAACGGTATTATACTCCAAATAATGCTTCACTGGTTTTAGTGGGAGATATGGATATATCCCTTGTAAAAGAGTTAGTTCAAAAATATTTCGGTGAAATTAAAAAAAAGTTTCCTATCTCTAAACCTACCTTGCAACCTGTTGTTCTGAAAAAACGGAAAAGCATAGTCAGGGAAAGCGAAAATATTTTCCGACCCAGAATAACTTTTGTTTTTCCGGCCGTTAAAGGAGGCCATCCTGATTTTTTAGCATTTAGTTTTTTCATGAATTACTTTATGATATGTGTGGAAAATCCCCTGAAAGAAGTTTTAAAACAACGAAATCTGGCTTCTTATATAGAATTTATATTTGACCCATTGGAAAAGACAGGGATCATACAAATTGTAATCAGGGCGTTAGAAGGGGTTGATTTAAATGAAATAATCAGGGTACTGGATGAGTATATCGCAAAATTTGAATCGGAAGATTTAAAAGACTATTATGTTAAAGATATAAAAGATGACTTCAGGAGACATTATAATACGAGAATTTCGGATATAGAAACATTGGCAGACATGATAGCTTATGATACTGAATTCAGGGGAAAGCCGGATGCTTCTTATGATGATTTAGACAACTATATGACTTTGACAAAAGAGGACCTTATCAATATTTATAAAAAGTACTTTAAAAACAAACCGTATTTTGCTCTGTGTAACGTTCCCAAAGGCAAAACCGAGCTTGCACCCAGAGATGCGATTCGGGTGGAAACTGAAATTTACGACCCTGAGGAGTTGAATTCTTTCTTTCAACATGAATTTGCCGGTGAATCAACTATTGAGTATACCGAAACTTCATTTGACAGGATAACAGAGCCTGATTATCTTCCCAATACGCCAATTATAGAAATTCCAGAAGTGTGGAGTCACAAACTGAAAAACGGAATCAGGCTCTTTGGAATTACGCTGGAGAAAACGGAGGAAATTGAAGCGAACCTGATCATCAAAGGTGGAATGTTATTTGATCCTGCGGGTAAATCAGGACTCTCCTATCTTAACGCTGAATTAATGAACGAAGGTACTGCAACCCGTTCGTCCGTTAACCTGCAAAATGCAATTTATGATCTGAATGCCAAAATAAAGGTTACATCAAAAGAGAATGCTACTTTCATTTCTATTTCCTGTGCTGTTACCAATTTCACAAAGGTCATGCAACTTGTTGAAGAGATGGTACTTCATCCCCGTTTTGACAATGAAAAGTTAAAAGAAAAAAAGACAATAACACAATATGCCATACGGGCCGACTCTGATAGTCAGGTGATCCTATCGGAAATATTCACTCATAAACTTTTAAATGGTGTTGATTTACCCTATGCTTGCCCTTCCTTTCTGTCTTACGGAACAAAAACAGGTGATATAGAAGGAATCACCATCGATGATATACAATACTACTATAAACGTTACATAAATCCAACCTTAACGGATTTCACTTTTATCGGATCACTTCATAAGGAAGATTTAGTGGAAGCATTATCTCCATTCGTTGAAAACTGGACGGGGGATGTAATTGAAATACCTCAACCCATTCTGAATCAGTCCGTTGAGAAAAATCGCATTTATTGTATTGATTTTCCTGACTCCTCTCAATCGTTACTAAAAATAATGCATCAAAACAAATCCGGTAAACCCGTTGATGGAATTAAACAGGAAATTGCAAACTATCCATTGGGTAATGGTAGTAATAATCTGTTGATTAACCAATTAATGGTCGGAAGAGGTTTTGCATACAGTGCTTATGCCTATTTTGAGCGTATAGTTCATGTTAATCATTTTTTTGTTTTTGCTTTAGTAGCAACCGACACAACAAAAGAAACCCTTCAAATAATAAAAAATTTACTTGAAAACTATGAAAGTACGTTCGATGAAAAAGCCTTAGATTTAGCTAAAACAGCTTTATTGAGAAAGAGACTGTTTGCTTTTGAAACCCAGAAAGAACGGAATAAAATGCTGACCAATATAGCCGTACACCATTATCCTTCAGACTATTTTGAACAGGAAGATGAAGCCATCAAAAACATGACTTTATCTGAAGCCAAATCAATAATAGCAACCGATATGAACCCCAATGAACTTATCTGGCTGGTCCTGGGCGATGCAAAAACGCTATTGGAGCCACTCAATAGTTTAGGAATGGGAAAAGTAATTATGCTGGATAAGGAGGGAAAAGAAATTGAATAATTTCCAATTTTCAATTACAGAATTTTCAATTATAATTTAATGATAATCAAAAAAAAACCAAATCATAGGTATAACTATTTTTTATAATCTATATAAATCATAAGGTACTCATAACATTCATCTCCGTGAACAAGCCAAAATTGGGGAAGATAATAGGTGGCGAAATGCTATTTGTATGGAGAGGAAATTGATTGGGGACTGGGCTTGTTATGTGTGTTGTTTTATAGGGATAGGGAATCTATAAAAAATATTTTTTATAGTTGTTTAAAATAAAACAACTTTTATTGTTGTATAATAAAAAAAAAATATATATATTTGCAGATATTTAATTTAAACTTTTGTGTTTGTGGCGGCAGTTTAATTAAATGTCTGATTTGCATTTATTTAACGGTAAGAAAATACCTTTTATTTAAAAACTGGTATTAATTATCAGTTTTCTTTGATTTTGAGAAGTGTGTGTTGAAGAAATTTTTATAATAACAATATATCAAATTCTTTACCAATATGATAAAATCATATCTCTCTCGTTTACACTCTTATTCTCCTCTCACCACTGCTCTTTTTATAGTAGCAGTTCTTTATTTTGTTACGGGCTGTAACTTAATTTATTCTAAAGAAACTTATCTTAAAGATTTTGCTCAGTTTGTGTTAGAAACTGAACAAAACTATACCAATTACACAAGACAGGATTGGGAAAACACAGATTTGAAATATGCCAAATTCACCTCAGAACTTTACCAAAAAGTCTATTCTGAACTTGCATCAGAAGATCAACGCCAAGTAGGTAAACTAAAAATTCGATACGAAACAATTAAACTAAAGGTAGAAATTAACAACACTATTCAATCAATTAAAGATGGTGTTGAACAAACATCAGGGGCTTTGGAAGAGTTAGTTGGAGATAAATAAATTCAGTTTTTTAAATGAAAATCTCAACTAAATCAAAATTATAAACGAAAACCAAGCGGGTTAATTTAAAAAATACGTTACACATTTTATAAATAAAATATAGTCTGTACAACTGATTTCAACGTATATAACTTAAAAAAATTGTTATGAATAAAAAAACATTAATTAATCAAATACGAATTTTAGCGATTTTTACTATCGGAATAATTCTAATTGGGTGTTCAAAAAAACTTCCTAACCCCAAATGGGCAGAGGAAAATTTAAAACAAGAGTCACCTCAAAATAACATTTCAATTGATGTATTTCTTGATGCTACAACTTCTATGGGAGGATTTGCAGTAGGAAACGAAACCGTTTTTAGTCAGTTTATTGATCAGTTAGATGCGAGTGCTTTTACTGCATGGAAAAATGTTGATATCAAATATTATAAATTTGGTGAAAAGATAAAAAATATTGATCGTTCAAATTTATTAAAGGCTAAAACGGATCAGTTTTTTTATAAGGAGAAAGGGATCTTTAAAAGAACTTATATTGATAGTGTTATCAATCGAACAGATATGAAACAATTAAGTATAGTGATAACAGATTTGTTTCAAGACGAAGGAGATGTGAATATCATGGTTGAAAAAATAAAAACCCAATGTTTTAATAAACATGTTATGGTTTCTATTTTAGGTATGAAGTCGAAATTTTACGGATTAGTTTTTGATACTCCTAAAGCCCCAAAGGGCTATAAACTAAAAACAGATGAAAGACCTTTCTATGCGATGGTTTTTGGTAATCCATCTAGCATTGAAAAGTTATATGAAGCATTGAAAGTAAAAGATTTTGTAAAGGAGAATCAAATTATACTTGTTTCAGATCAGATTTTTAAATCTTCCAAAGTTTCAATTGTCAAAACAAGAAGCTCTAAATTCATTAACAAGGTAGCTCAACGAACTCGACTAAACAATTCTTTTGATTTTAGTATGAAAGAAGAAGGAAAGGATGCTAAGTTTGATTTTGAAATTATTTTTGAAAGAAACACACGGTGTGCTGATTTTAAAGAAAGTACAATTGCCGTTGTTGTTTATAAAAAATCAATTACAGATCCTTTAAAGGCAAATCCGGATAGTATTATAACGAATGATTTTAAAATTGAAGAAATAAAACGACAAGGCAATAAACTTACTGCCACATTAGTACTTCATAATGAAGACCCTATTGGTAACTATTCGTATCTTGTATATTTACAACCTAATCAGATTAATGGATTCATATCTCCAAGTTGGATTCATGAATTTTCAACAGATAATCCATTGCCAAATACTCCAAGTGCTTCGCAAACCTATAATCTGGAAAATTTGATTTCCAGGCTATTAGTAGCGAAGAACTCTGTTTTGCCCACAAATGTATCAAAGTGTTATATAAATATCTACAAACGTTAAAATATTAAACCATGAGAAAAAGTCCTTTAAATTACTTAATTACTATCGCATTTGGAGCAATTCTATGGGTTGTTACCGCGATATTTATTGCTGGGTCATTCTGTGAATCACTTATGTTGGCAGTTTCAACTCCGGAAAAATTTCTTGCTAATCTAAGAATTATATTAGGTGTAGCTGCATTTGCGGGAATTATAAATTGTATTCAATGGTTTTATTATGGAGGACTAACATCTACAGCAGGAAATTTGAAAAAAGCGAAAACTGTTTGGATTATTTCTTTAATAATACAGATTGTTGTCTCTGTAGCATTGCTTTTAGTGCTAATATTTATAAATCTTACTGAGGGTATTCTGCCAAAAGACTGGTTGACTATTTTTGGACTTATATCATTACATACTTGGTTTTTTTATTGGTTCAGCACATTTTTTATGTCTCCAAGAACAGTTGTATATATACCACTTTTTAAAAAATAATATTATATGGCAACCAAGAATTTTTTGATAGGAATAGGTGGAACTGGAGCAAGAGTTATTGAGTCTGTTGTTCATTTATGCGCAGCTGGTTTAGGTCCAGAAGATCTGTCTATATTTATTGTCGATCCTGATGCAGGGAATGGAAATTTAGATAGAACTAAAAAAATTATTACTGAATACAGAAATTGTCGAAATAAGTTCCAAAAAGAGGAATCATGTCCATTGTTCAAAACGAATATAAATATACCTCCAGGGAAGAATGGTTTTGTCTGGGAAATATTTTCGAATACAAAAGCGACATTGTCTGAATTTATCAATTACACTAATTTGAAAAATAGCGCACCTGATTTATCGGACTTTGCATCTTTACTTTTTTCTAAAGATGAACTTGAAGTGAAGTTAGATGAAGGTTTCCGAGGACATCCGTCAATTGGTTCTGTAGTAATGTCAAACCCACCTCAGGATACATATCCATTTAAAATGCTATGGGAAGATATGGCTGATAAAAAGCCTAATGATATTAGGGTATTTATAGTCGGTAGTGTTTTTGGTGGTACTGGCGCAGCTGGTTTTCCTACATTAGGTTCGAAGAATTTGATTAAGTTCAATGAGAATGCAAAAATTGGAGATGGGCTTAGCAAAGTTCTTTTAGGTGGAGCTTTAATTTTACCATATTTCAGTTTCGAAACTGATTCTAATACTGATGAAAAAATGTTCGTTACATCAAATGATTTTCCTATTGCCACTAAAGCTGCCTTGCAATATTATAATGAAAAGGACTTGGGATTTGATCAAATTTATTTTATTGGAGACTCCTTAGGTCAGAAAGTTGGAAAGTTCGGTGTTGGAAGTAGCAATCAAACTAACAGCCCACATTATATTGAACTTGTTTCCGGACTTGCAGCATTTGATTTTTTTAATCAACCCGCAATTATTGGTATTCCTGACAAAATGCTTTTTACTGCTACAAGAAAAGATGATATTGTAACGTGGGATCAATTACCATTTTCAAGAGATTCTATACTTCTTAAATCTAAGCAGTTGTCTTTTAAAAAGTCAATAACTGATATGACTGTCTTTGCATATGCATTCTTAACCTACGGAAATAGTATTTTAAAATCTCCTCATGTTGAAATCAAGGACGCTTGGTATCGTGATTATTTTAAGTTTAAGAATACAAGGGAAGAAGATAAAGTTAAAGATCCAAGAAATGATAAAATTGATGAGATGGAAAGTTTTCTGAAGAAGTTTTTATTTTGGATTTGTGCTATTGATGATGGCTCGAATAATGTTCAACTTATCGATCGAAAAATGATTGTTGAAGAAGAGTTAAATCCTTCAAAACCGACAGAACTCAAAATTATTGATCCTCAAATTTTAAATGCACTAAATAATATAGGGAACATCTTAAGCAAGGAAACTACTAAGAATTTAGACTTTAACAACTTTAAAACTATTGGATTGGATCAGGTAGATTTGAAAAATGCAAAAGTTACAGAGGCTTATAGCAAGTTTTTAAATATCTTTTATGCTGCTACATTAAATTTCAATAAGTTGAATTATAATTTTAATTAAGATATTATGTCAAATCATTTTTATCTTCCACAATTAACAGATGCTAACTTATCGACCCCAAGTGAACATGGGCATTGGTTTAACAATGAAAAGAAAGTCATTTTAGGCATTAGTGATGCTATCTTAATAGATGAATCAGCTTTAACAAAAGGGATTTCTTCTATTCCGGATATTTGGGCTCGCCCGTTACTGTTTCAGTCTGCAATTAAAAAAGATTCTAAACATCCTTTGAAAAAGAAATGTATTCAGGAATGGCGAGGTTTAATGTCCTTAATTGCTTTGCATGATGCTATTCCTGGATTATCCGTGGAATTTGTTCCTGTTGTATTAGATAATGAAAGGCTATGTACTGCTTTGAAAAATTTAAAACCTGATCCGATCCAATTGGAAAAGGATAAGTCATATGAATGGACAGACATCCTTATGATTAGATATAATGGAATACCTCTTGGTGCATTTTCTCCAACTACATTGGTTTTTACCGGTACGGATTACAATAAGAGACTTCCTGAAGAATACCCATTGAAAGATCAGGAAGGATATCTAAGACCTCCTAAGGATAGTTTAGAAGGCCTTGAAACTGTAGGAGAATGGCTAATCAATCTCAAAGCTAAATTTCAAGAAAAATTTTTCACAAGTCAGGAAAATCCACACCACCTTATCATTTCGAATATCAACTCGCTTATTGAAGATTGGTTGATAGAAATTAGAGTCAAATTAAATCTTAGTGAGAAAGAAGAAATAAATGCAAAGAAATTTAAGGTGTCTGATGAGATGGTTGAAATTGTAAAACCAGCTCATTTCTTAAATGAATACAGCATTTACAAACTCATGTTGCATTCAATGATTAAAGATCCTACTGGTGCGGATGATTTTGTTTCAGATGTAGAATTAGCAACTAAAAGGAATTTAAGTAAATTCAAACATGTAATTCTTATAAATCAAAAATTACTAGAAAGAGACATTTATCTATGGGATGAAATGAGATCAAAGCCTCTTGGTGAGAATCCTCTTGCTATAATTGAAAAACATTTTAATAAACCTTTCGGGACTTCCATCAATGGTTATTCTTTAGGTCAAAATGAAGGTATGTGGATACGTCCAGAATTGTATTTTCTATCTGACGAACTTTTAAAAGCAAAAAGTGGAGATATTTTAACTAAAAGTGAAGAGGATTTAAATAAAGGTACAAATTATATCCTTCCCTTCACTGATAAAATTTTAGATTTTTTCTCTCCAAAAGATATAAAAGACATTTTAAATCCAACATATAAAGAAGAAATTGGTTTTGTGAAATTCTCATTTTCTATTCCACTTGTTAACGGACAAAGATGTATTGTTGATAAGATTTACCGAAGCAAAACTCCACAAAGTAATGAAGGTAAGATTAGCGAAGTTGAAGTACCTATTGTTGAGATTTTCCCAAACTATCTTGGAAATAATTGGAGGCGTTATTATTTGTTTCAGGGACAAGCAAATGAGTTTAGTTTTAAACCTCAATTTGCCGGAAAAATTGTACATACCGAAATAACTAAAAGAGAGGCAAAGTATCTACAGAATGACGAATCACTTGAGATTATATCAACATTGAAAATTCAAGACAAAAATATTGGTTATTCTTCATTTAATCAAGAAGTTGCTGTTACTCAGATTTCTGGTGATGACAGTTTTCCAGAAGCGCTTTCTGCCATGAAATCAAATGGTGCGCAAATTGGTTTAATTTTACTGGAAAAATCCTTCAATAATATCGGACTTCAACATGAGTGGACAATAGGTATTGATTTTGGAACTTCGAATACTAATGTGTTTAAAAAAACTGGAGTTGAAGACCCAGCCGAAAAGTGGATTTTTAATTTTCCAGAATATATGAGGAGTGTAACCTTAAGTACTCCAGTTTTAAAAAAAGTGATACTTCAGGAGCACTTTTTCCCTACAAAGAAAGTAGAACTTCCTATACCCTCTACTTTAAAAATGTATAATCTTGCAATTCACGAAAATTTGGTATTAGATTATTCAATTTATTTTCCTAGTGAATATAAATATCCTCAAAATGTTTTATGTAACATTAAATGGGATGTTGTAGGAGAGAGAAATACTGAATATTTTTTGCAAAGTTTACTTTTTTTACTGCTCATCGAAGTTGTTCAGAATAACGTGGCGAAAGTAAAACTAGCTTGTTCTTTTCCAAAAGCTTTTTCTGGAGATAATAGAACGACTTTCGAACAAGAATGGAATAAAACTTATGAAAAACTTTTAAGTCCTAATGCAAATAATTCAAAATATGTAATGTTTATGCATCAGGATACGGTAGAAGATAATAATATAAAAGCCAGCATTTCACCACCTTGTTATGAGACCGAAGGAATTGCAGCAGGTGAGTATTTCGCAAATAAGTTTACTATTCCAAGTATTAGTGAAAGAGCTAATAAGGAGCTTGCCGCTATTTGTTTGGACATTGGTGGTGGTACAACAGACATTAGTATTTGGTATGAGAATTTCATTGAATTTGATGCCTCAATATTACTTGCTGGTAGGCAAATTTCAGATCTTATTCAACGTAATGCAAGAGTTAGGGAATTACTATTTTCTAAAGAAGCTGCGATAGCACTCGAAGAAAAGAAAAATGAACCTGTAAACTTTTCCGCTCGCTTGAATTTAATTCTTAAAAATGAAGAAAATGTAATTCATGAAAATCTTGTAAGACATGCCAATAATAAAGATATAAAATGGCTAAGACAAATCATTGCAATTGAATTTGGAGCGATATCGTTTTATGCTGCTGAGGTTTGTGTTTCTACTAATGAAATTGTAGGAGGACTGCTTTCAAGAATTTCTAATGCAGGGATTAATCTACATTGGGGTGGTAATGCGGCAAAACTTATCAATTGGATAGATTTTGGTAAATACAACAGAGACGGAATTGCTTCGAAAATCCTTAATGCCTCTTTTTATAAATGTTTAGATGATAAATCCCTTGCAGAAAAATCAATACAACCAGCAAACTTACTACAAATACAATCTCCAGGTCATAAAAGCGAAGCTTCAGGTGGTTTGGTTGTGATGGATTTAGATGATAAAGTTATTTCTAAAGATCAGGGTAGTGACAAGTTGAAAAATGAAATGGGAGAGATGCCTGAGTCTGAAGATGCAGAAAATGTAAAACACAATAACTATATTGGTAATGTTTGTGGCGAGAATATTGAATTAAGCGATGGAAGTAAAGTGTTATTCTATGAGCCAATTTCAAATAAGAATCTTTTTGAAGAAAATAATAAAACTAAATTTAAATCAACTTCATTAGAAAGATTCAATCGTTTTATTGATGTTATTAACTTTTTTGGAATTAAATATGGATTGTTTTCAGAAGATTCAAAAATTATTCTTAATGATAAAGATAAACTGATGATCAGAGACGGAGTAATGAAAGAATTTATTGGAATGCAATCTAAAAATGAGAGCAAAAGATTAATTGAACCAATATTTATTATGGAAGTTAAATTGTTGCTAGACATTATTAAAGATAAGATGAATTAAATATGGATGTTATTGGTATTGATTTAGGCACGACATTCTCTTCAGTTGCATATATTGATTCGTTGGGGATGGCACAAGTTATTCCAAACTCAGATGCGTCTGAATCAACCCCTTCTGTAATTTGGTTCGATGGTAAAGTTGTCTATGTAGGAAAGAAAGCAAATGATAGAAAAATTTTGCCATCTTCTCCAATATTTGAATTTGTCAAAAGAGATATTGGAAAACCAAGATACATAAATACCATTTATGATTATGAAATAAACGGTTTTTATTTTGGAGCTTTAGGAATGTCTTCAATTATTTTGAGAAAACTCAAAAAAGAAGCATTTAATTTCTTAAAAAAAAACGGACTACTTCCTAGTGATGCAGATGAAAAAAACACTTTAATACCTGCAGTCATAACTGTGCCTGCATATTTTGGAGATCTTCAGAGGCAAGAAACCAAAAATGCTGGTATTGCAGCAGGGTTGAATGTGATTTCAATTATTAATGAACCTACTGCAGCCGCACTAGCTTATGGTCATTCTTTAAAAAGTAATAAAAAGATTCTTGTTTTTGACTTAGGAGGAGGAACTTTTGACGTAACTATTTTAGAAATTTATAATGGCGAGAGTAGCGTTTTGGCTTCTGATGGGGCTGATCAATTAGGAGGAAAAGACTGGGATGATATCATTTTAGAGTACATTTATAGTGAATATCGCAAACTAACAGGTTTAGATATTCCAGAAGATATGGGCTGGGATATTCAACAGAAAGCCTTGGAAGCAAAATACTCTTTATCGGAAGATGAGCAAACAATTGTACAAATTTGTTATAATGGTAATGATGTAGAAATTATCTTGAATCGTAATGCTCCGGTAAATGATCTTACACATTCCGAAATGGATATGGATACAGACAGACCTTTCTATTTTGATGAAAGATCAGAAAATTTACTAACTCTATGTCGAGCTATATGTATTAGGTTATTAGAAAAATCAAGTATCTCATGGGGAGATATTGATGACATTGTGTTGGCAGGTGGATCCTGCCGAATGCCGATGGTGCCTCAAATGCTTGAAAGAATTTCTGGTAGGAAAATACCAAGAAATATTCCCGGATTCAGTTTTGACACGTCAATCGCAAAAGGAGCTGCCATATATGGGTCTCGTATGGGTAAAGTCCAGGATGTCACATCAAAAACCATTGGAATAGAAGTACAATATAATGGAAGTCCGTACATTGAATTCTTAATTTTAAAAAACAAACAACTCCCTGCATATTTTGAACAAAGTTTTAAAGCAAAGGCAAATGCCGTCTTAAAAGTATATGAAGGTGATTCTCATAGGCCGGATGAATGTACTCTTAGGGGGAGGTTAGAACTTGGCAATCCGGAAGGAGAAGTAATTGTCAAAATGAATATTAGCGTAGATGGTGTGCTTTCATGCATTGTAGACTATCCACCAAATAAACATAAAGAACTTAGAATTATCACAGAAGATGTAGAGATAGATTTGGATGAATTAAAGAATAGGATTTCATGCATTGATATTAGATTATAAGTTTCTTCAATATAAACTTCATATGGCAAACGATAAGATTCTTTCATCAGATAATAAAGACAATACATCTGGATCAAAACATATTGCTTCAGGTAACATTAGCGCCCCATCAGGGTCAAAGCAAATTCCTTCAGAAAGTAATGGTACGCCAGTTGCAAACAATAATATTCTTGATGAAGGCGATGTAATGCCGATAGGAATTAAGGGATATGTTCCAACTGATCTCAAAGGAAGGATAAAAAAGAGCACTGAAAACGGTGGACTGAAAGAACTACATCAAGAATTCGATGATAAAGATGGAGATTGGGTCTGTATCCAATCTCCAAATCCATTTGAAGTACTTTATCTGGATTACAAACTTTTTCATATTATTACTCCAGAAATTGTAAAAAGTAATTATAATATTCTGGAAAAATTTTGGAAGAATAAGTATATACTACTAAACACAGGAGGAAATCGTGTTGCTTTCAAAAAAAAATATGGTGATAATACTATTGAAAATTCTTTGAATATTCTTAAGAATTCGTTTGATAAAATTTCAACAACAACAGGTATTGAAAACTATTTTATTGAGATTAACAATAAGAGACTAATCGAAGGAGAAAATCGATTGAAGGATAGCATTGAAGATATGCTTGTGGATGGTGTTGCTGATAAATCTGAAATTGGACTTCGGATAGAACGTGGTTTAAAATATGATTTGACAAGAGATGAGGTTGTTAACATCATAAAAAAAGCAATTGATTTGAATCAATTTAAACCATATGGTAATGTTACGGGCGAATCAATACTTGAGCAATTATTGTCAGTAGATTGGATGTGTGAAAAAAAATTAGAAGAACAATATAAATATAATGAAGAAGTAAAAAAGAGAGGACGTGAAATATTTACCAATCGTTTTGCATTTAATGTTGAAGATATAGGAGATATTCTTTTTTCAGATGAGAAACAAGCAAACGAATATATAAGTGAAGGCTTGATTGTTAACTCGATTGATTATTTTAGTGTTCCAAAGGCAAAAAAAGTTAAAGAAATTATCAATTCAAAAAAAGATCAACAATCAAAATATCTTCAAATTTCATACTTCCTAAATCCTAAACTTTCATATAATTTTGAGAATATCAATTATTCTAATTTAAAAGATCTTACTAAAGGACTTTTTAATAATCCAAAACAAGGAAAAGAGCATTTAAAAAAAGGATATATTGAGATATGGTTACAGGAAACTCAAACAGATAATTATCAAAAGTTATTGAAGATAAGAGATACTGCTAAAAATATTGATTTAGCTTTTTTGGAATTCTTATATACCTTCAATCCGGAATTACCCTATCGTTTTAATAACACTTTACTAATCAATTCACCTAAAGAATTATGTTCTGCAATAGATAAGAATACGGAGAACTGGGTATCTGGAGGGGTAGAACTCATTAATGAATCAATCATAATTTGGCTAGAAACTATTGGGAAAACACAAATTACGGATAAGTGGAAATTAATAAAAGAGAAATACAAAGATAATAATGATGCGGGATTAGAGTACTTTTTGCACTTACTAAATGATAAACTTGAATATCCTCTAATCGCAATTGATAAAACATCCTTTTCTTATCCTGCTATTCAGAGTGGAGATAAAATTTCAACAAACTTTATTTTAACTAATAAAACTCGTGGATTTATAGATGGCAATCTTGAATTCTCAAAAAAAATAGTTGGTGTCTCTTTGTCGAAAAATACATTTAACTTAAATATAGCGATAGGAATTTCTACATGTAAAATTAATCTTACAATTGATTCTGACATATTAATAAAAAGTGTTGATTATAAGACCAATATTTATATTAGACCCGAAACTTTTGAACGAATTGAAATACCAGTATCTTTTAAACTTGTTTTTCCTAAAAATGCTTTCATAAAACAGTTGTTAAAATGTACTATTATTTTTGCTTTATTTGGAGGAATAATAAGGACAGGATGGTTTCTTTTAGGTTTTAAAAATTGGATAAAAGTTGATTATCCTTACTATCTTTCCAGATTGGATGTTGTTTGGCAACCAAAACCAAGCATTTATTTTTTTCCATTAATTTTCTTATTGATGTTTATTATTGTCATTATATTAATTATAAATTGGCAGGCTGTTTCATATTTTATGGATTATAATAAAAAAAAATCTAAATGATTATGAAAAAAGCCAGTCTATATTTTATTATTATATTTATAATCCTTTTGTCGTTTTTCATATTTAATAACTATGTAAATACATTAGTAACTGCTTTTACATTTAATGTTTTGTCCTTTATTGATAATACCTTTAATGTATCTTCAAAAATTAATCCAATAATAACATGGTCTTTCCTTTTTGCATTTTTTGGCACGTGTTATGGGTTGGTTAAAGCGTCAAACAGATTTAAACTTGATAAAAAAATAAAAGTAATTGGCTATATTTTGCCCATTTTGATGTTGTCATTAATATATTTATTAACTAAGCCTCTTAAGAATGGTGATTCAAGAGATATTTTCGAAGAAAAACAGTGGCAAATCTTACAGTCAAGCAATTCATT
This sequence comes from Paludibacter sp., assembly GCA_017882285.1. Classification (GTDB taxonomy): domain Bacteria; phylum Bacteroidota; class Bacteroidia; order Bacteroidales; family Paludibacteraceae; genus Paludibacter. Next base: position 19,777 of record JADGPS010000020.1, read on the forward strand.
TAGTTTATGTACTAATTACCTTGACAACTTTCCTAAAGGAAAATATAGTTCACTTGTAACTATAAAGCAAGAACAAGCATTGTGGGACTCAGCAGTAGTTTCAAAATTATCTACTGTTTGGGAACTATATATAAAAAAGTTTCCAAATAATAAAAAATATTCCGAAGCATACGGTTATTTCGATGAAAATCTTTGGCGTGAAAGTAAAGAAATAAATACAATTGAAAGTTACAATAATTATATAAATAAGTTACAAAGTTGGGGTAAGTATAGTAAAAAGGCAAGATACGCATTAAAAAAATTAAGTAATTATAGTACAAATGAAAAAGAAGTTATTGAAAATCCTCAACCAATAGAAACTCAAAGTTCCGTTTCAGAAGAGATTTCCTCACAAAACCCTACTCAGGACAATGTTTCCTCGAATAAGTCTGTTGAAGGAAATTCACAACAAGTTGAACATACTGTAACGCAAGGCACTTATAAATATGATGATGGTCGAAGATACGAAGGTACATTTCTCAATGGTATTCCTAATGGCAACGGTAAAGAGTTTTTTCCAGATAATACTGTTTTAGTTGGTAAGTGGAAAAACGGAAAAAGAGATGGTGTCTTTCAATGTAGAAAAGCAGATGGAACAATTGAAGAGCAAGAATTTAATGATGGGAATAGAATTCGCTAATAAATATTATTATGAAAAGATATTATGTTTTTCTATTTGTTCTTTTTTTTATAAATATAACTAGTATTGCTCAAAAAGAGAAAGTTGTATTAGATAAGTACGAAAAGACACAAGACAACAAATTATTAATCAAGTATTATATTGTTAATGCAAAACCTATTAATGTATATAATATCGATGTTCACATATTTATAAAGAATGTAGAGCAAAAATTATTTAGTGTTAGTGGCGATTTCAGAAATTTAAATGGATTCAGTAAAAGTGGAAAAATATATTGGGATGTATTGAAAGACTTAACAGAATTTCCTAGAATTTCTGATATTTATGCAGAAATTAGAATTACTGAAATAATTCAAAATAATATTAATCCTCAATCAGATATTGTAACGAATTCTCCTGAAGGCTTTGTTTCATCAAATAATGACAAATCAGCAAATGATGTTTCAAAATCAACTTACAATATAAACAAACAAACAAAAAGCGTTGATGAAAGAAAAGAAAAAAATTCAAGTGGATATATTGGTTTATTAGGTTTCGAATATGACTATATCGATAAAACATATCAAGTCGATATTTTCAAAATTGGTATTATAGGTTTTACTTGGGTACTTGGTACTTTAAATAGTAGTAAAGACAGATATGATAATCCAATAATTATACCATCAATAGGTACAAAATTAGAATTTAAAGTTGGAGGTCCAATATTTAAAGGTATGGATATATGTCTGGTTGGAACGGGTAATCTTGCGAGTAATTCTTCATTTGCAGTAGATAAAGACAATAAAAGTAATAATAAAGATATTTATGAAAAAACAAATTTTTTTGGTGGTGTTGAACTTTCTTCGAACTTTAATTCCCCAAACGGTAGTTTCATAAATTTTTATGTTAAAGCTGGCGTAGATTATAAAAATCTATCTTACCAATATATTAAATCAGACTATTCATATGATAATAAAATATCAACAGGTCCTATACAATATTTTACGATTACTTTTGGAGTCAAACTTATAAATACTTCAAATGATTTTTTAAGCTTATGGTAATAGCAATTGAGTTTTTTATGAAGTAAATAATTGATGTTCAATTTTGTGATATTAGAAAAAATGCACAATAGGTTTTATATTTATTTATGCTGTTGTTCAACTAAAATTAATATTGATTGAAAAACGCTCTACAATGCCTATTAGATAGGCATTGCATTAAGATTTTTATAATATACCTCCCTCAAAGCCAAACGAGTAGGGACGCAAAAATATAAAAAAATGAAGAAAAATTATCTTATTCTAGGAATTATTGGACTTGTTATTCTCGTTGCTGTCATTACAAACCCAAGCCAAGACAGACACAAGGAAATAATAAAATCCAAGCTCAATACCTATTTGCAAAAATCCTTGAAAGAAAACCAAACTGAAACCAATAATCAATGGGAACAGGCAGGACAAGCATTAGGTTTGATGTTTGGTGGAACAATAATTGACCGAATTGTTGACAACCTTGTCAGTATAGACAACTACGTGTTATTTTCAACGACTAAGATAACATGGGACGGAAAAACAAAGATTGTAGGTATAGGAGCATTTGGAAATGTTTACCTAACAAGTCAACTTGATGACTCTTTAAATGAGGGACTCTTGAAAAGTAAGGAATAAAATCTATAAATATAATGTAGAGCCCCCTTTTTTGTAATCCAAGTTTTCACTCAATGGATAGTTCTGAGTGGAGCGTAACTTCCCTGAGTACCGGAATAAATTAAACTGAAAACAAAAGAAGTTTTTAACTTCAATGATATAAAACAGTTATAAATCAAAACGAAGTGTAGATGCCGATTTATCGGTACTGTACGAGTTATCAACACAAGTCCCCGCTTCGCTCAGACTTGCTCTATGTAGGGTAGTTGATAATTTAAATGCTCCTTTACTTTTGGACAATCTGAATTGAGAAAGTTTGGTAAGATTTCTATTGATAATAAAAGAGACGAAATAACATTTGAATAAATAAAATTTCCAAATATGAAAAGAAATCTTATTTTTTCCATTTTGTATGTTTTATGTTTTTCATTATTTTCTCAAAACACACTAAAAATAGCAACATTTAATATTCAAAATTTTGGAAAATCAAAAATATCAAAAAAAAATATTGTTGATACACTTTCGTCCATAGTAAGGAAATTTGATATAGTTGCAGTCCAAGAAATTTCAGATAAGAGCAATAGTGTGACTACGGCATTTTTAAAGAAAATAAACAACGTCGGGCAATATCATTATAAAGTAAGCACCAGTAAGCGTACCGGAGAACAAACAGACGATAAAAGCAAACAGGAACAGTATGCTTTTTATTATAATACAGATGTTGTAACCCTCTCCAATGTATTGTTATACGATGATTCTAAGTTTGATTATTTTGACAGAGAGCCTTATATTGCGAAGTTCAGGACAAAAAAGGATGATCTTTCTTTTATTATTTGTACAATACATACTGTCCCCGAATATGCGGTTAAAGAAATCGGAGCATTGATACATGTGGCAAAATGGATTCCTACTAAATTTAATACATGTGATAATATCATTTTTTGTGGAGACTTTAATGCATCCTGCAGCTATGCTTCTCCAGAACAACTAAAACTATTAGAAATACATAAGAAACCATATAATTGGATAGTAGCAGATTCAACCAAAACAAATTTATCGAAACTAACTTGTGCTTATGATAGATTTGTAGTAACTGACGCTCTTCTACCAAAAATTAAAGGATATCATGTATTGCATTACTTTAAATCTAAAAAAGTGTCCGATCATTGGCCTGTTTATATTGAAATCACATATTGAAACTTCTCCCGCTGGTGTTTATATGTGACCCGCACCAGGTGGAAACTCTGCTGGCGCACTTTTGTAAAGTGTGCCAATACAAAGTTATCAGAGCCAAAGGTCAGGAGTTGCCAGATAGACAATTACGGGTAGCTCCGCAGGGCAAATACTGTGCAAGCGAGAGCAGAGCCAATTCTTGTGCAAATGAGACATAACCAAACTTGTTTGGATTTTGTTGAGTGAAGCCAAAAATCTTGTAAAAAACTTGTTTGAGCAATGCCAAGCGCAGCCAGTATTCTTGTAAAAAAATCCCCAGCCCCAAAAATCCTGACCAAACGAGAGCAAAGCCGAACTTGTTCGAGCTTTGCCAAGTGTAGGCAGGATTCATGTAGTAAATCCCCACCCAGCGTACCTCTGGTCTTGCACGGTCTTTTGTCGATTGTAACAAAGTAATCAAAGACTCTGATTTAACTTGCTTCAAATTCTGCTATTTTTGAGACATTTGTCGACCAGAAGAAATAACAAAGAATTATGGCAGTGATAATAATTTAATTCGCTATTTTTGTAAAACTCTAACGAAGTATCAGGTATGTGATTAATTTAAATCAAATCCTTATCCATGAGAAATATAATTACTCCTAATTTGATACCTACCGTCAATATTCATCGGTCTTATCGTGAACTATCGGAAGATATGAATGGTTTGTTTCTGGCATGTGCAGAAGGTAAAAACCTCCGAATATATTTGTATGAAGATTACCGTATGCAGAATAATCCTTTTTATGGAATTACTCAATTCCCCCCTGAAATCAGTTTCTCTTTTAAAAAGGTTTCGATTAACGAAAATTTGTTGCTTAACTGCTGGGAGATAATTATTCCGCTTACATTTGCAGCTGTCATTTCGGAGGAAGTTGAAGAAGAAGTGTTCGGTCACAAATACGTCATCTTAACAAAAAAGATGGATATCATTAAGATAACGGGTAAAATTTGTTCGTTCGACAAGCGGGGTTTTGTATCTTTCTTTGATTTGGAACCTTTTGAGGTGGGAGATGGCATAGATTATTGCGATATTTACAACAGGGTAGAGATAGAAACGCTTATTAATGACGAGGACTTGCAATTATCGTATCAGAAGGAACATCTCCGCCAACTGTCTTTTCGTTTAAAAAAAACGAATGAACAGGAGGCAAAGAATAAAATTGCCGAAGAAATAGATGATGTGCTGGTAAAAATTAAGGAGTTGGAAAATGAACTTTATTACAGTTTTGATGAACCAAAGGATTATAATCCGATATTCAATAAGATAAGTGAGAGGGAAAATAACAGATATACGAATCCTCCGGTAATTCTGTACGAAAAGGATGGGGAAATTACAAACCTCTTAAAAGGAAAAGTAAAAACAGCTGTTCCCTATATGAAGATTATGGATTCTGATTATTTATTATTGGATTCGACCCGGTTGAATTTATTGAAATACTTAAAAGGTGGATTTTAAAAGAGTTTATATAGATTAAATTGCTATAGCATTTTAATTGAAATAAACTCTATTAGCTATGGTTATGATTTTAGAATCCCGGATAAACGAATTGAAATGGGAATGATAATCATTATACCACAAATCAGATATTTAGGCATCTCTGGCATAACTCTTTTCCCGTTTATCATACTAAGAGATAAACAACTAAAACAGGATAAACGGATTATGAATCATGAACGGATTCATATCCGCCAGCAAGTTGAATTGTTGATTTTGCCTTTTTATCTGCTGTACCTTATTGAATTTGGTATAGGCTTAATCAAATGCAAAAACAGACAGACTGCTTATATAAATATCTCCTTTGAGCGAGAAGCATTCAAACATGATGCGGATTTGAATTATCTGAGTGAAAGAAAATTGTGGGCGTGGAGGAAATATATGTGAAATAAAAAATTCTTTACAATAAGATAGAAAGTTCCGAAACCACTATTTCGGAACTGCTCATTTCGGATCTTATTTCTCAAGCATAATTTCTAGTCTGTACTGATTAAAATTTTTTACCATCCTAATTCGCCACGCACCTGAAAACCATTCGGATGTATGGTGTTTTTCTTTAATCAGTTGTCGTTTTTTTTAATCTCTTTTGGGTAAATTCCCCGCCGCTTGCGGCGAATAGAAACTATTCCCCGATACCCCGACCGCTTGCGGCGTGGGTTATTCATTGAATAATTGATTCCTTGAGGGCAACTCAGCACATTTTTTCTATATATGGATAATTCGTTTCGGTTAAACATTCATAAAATTATTGTCAATAACTGTTAAACTTTTTATCCTCTTAGATGTAAACAGATGCAAGGAGATGCAAGGAGATGTAAACTGCACATTTATAAGTATTTGTGCAATTTTCATCTCTTGTTTTTTATAAAAAGCCATCCTATCTTTGTTTCGTCTTACAGAGGAACAATGTAGTTTTTTTGACAAAAGGACAACAATAGACGATATGAGTAAATCTCAAAATCCTATGACCGGCCAAATGAGCGGATCGATGGGTAACTTTGTTACCACCAGGTTAGGGGATAAAAACATCATCCGGGCAAAAGCGTTCGAACCACGGGACGCTAAAACCGAAGCGCAGGTAAAACAGCGTGATGGTTTCAAAATGATTGTGGATTTGTTCCCTGCGTTGGGCAGTATTCCTGCAGAAGGATTTGTTCAACGACCTGCTAACACTTCGGTTTATGTTGCCTTTATGGCGGCCAATATGCCGAAGGCTATTGACAAATCGGGTGAAACATCCGTAATTGATTACAGCAAACTTACCGTTTCCGACGGAAGTATATCGAAAGTAATCGTTACAGAAGCCACCCTTGATGAAACCGGAATTACCGTAAGGTATATGCCTTCGCTGAAAAACGAACTAAACAAACCGACTGACGAGATAGTGGCTTTTGCCCTGCTTGCTTCAGGAGAATTGTGGATTGAACGTCAGCCGCGGGGCAGTGAGTTAACCGACTCGATACTGATACCGGTAACGAACGTTACAGCTGCTGATATGCTGGGTGTTTATCTGTTTGCGAAACGGGCTGACGGAAGCAAAGTGTCTAAATCGACTTATGTGGAAATCGGCTGAGCTGAACCTAAACTTCTTTAACTGTTTGCTATGTACAAAGTAATACCGATTGAACAAACAATATAGTCCAATTTCGACTCCCGTCAAGTCGGGACAAGTTCATCTTATTGTTCTATTTGTTTGTTCCGATAAATCGGAATTTTCGCTTCGCTACAATCGGCATTAACAACAATAGACATATAAAACAGATTGGACTGTTTTATATGTACAGTTGGTATAAAAGGTAAAAAAGATGGTGTTGTTTAGTTACTGAAAGAAAAGCTGCGAAAAATTGAAAGATTATTCGCGGCTTTTTTACGATTAAAACCTTCAGCATTATTCCCGAATTGATGCATAAAACACTTGAAAATAAATCGTTCACAAAAAAACAAAAAAAATACTTTGTCAATCGAAAATGATTCTATATCTTTGCAGTCCGAAATAAAACAAACAACAATTTAAATTAAATAACTAATAATTATGATCGTAGTTCCAGTAAAAGAAGGTGAAAACATTGAAAGAGCATTGAAAAAATTCAAACGTAAATTTGAAAAAACAGGCGTTGTTAAAGAACTTCGTCGTCGTCAGTGTTTTGACAAACCTTCTATCGTAGGTCGCGAAGAAAAAATGCACGCGGTTTACGTTCAAAAGAAGAATCTTAGCGAAGAATAGTAAAAAATCAGCCGAAAACTTGTTTTCCTGATTTATTTAGTCTATTTTCGTTGCAGATTTGAGCAAACGGTTATGATGAACGAATTTCTGCAATATCTACAGTATGAAAAGAATTATTCTTCTCATACTGTTTTATCATATCATACTGACCTTCTGCAGTTTTGTGATTTTCTGCAACTCACTCCAGCACAACTTGATCCTAAAACCGTAAGATCCCAGCAAATCCAACAATGGGTGCTTTCATTGATGTCAGCCGAACTGTCGGCACGTACATTATCCCGTAAAATTTCTACACTCAAATCATTCTGGCATTTTTTACTGTCTCGCGGGTATGTTACACAAAACCCTACGTTAAAAATTATTTTACCTAAAACAAAAAAACCACTTCCGGCGTTTTTTAAGGAAAGCGAGATGGAAACTGTGTTGAACAATCCATTTATTCCCGATAGCTTTGAACCGGTGCGTGATCAGTCGATAATAAACTTATTTTATCAGACAGGAATTCGTCTTGCTGAGCTAATCAACATTAAAGATTCGGATATCGACCTGACAGAAGGCAATTTACGCGTAATCGGTAAACGAAACAAACAACGAATCATACCCATAGGTGAAAACCTGATCAAAGATATAGAGCGCTATATTAAGTTGAGAAACGAAGAAGTGGAAGTGCTTGAACCGTACTTATTTGTCAGAAAAAAAGGGAAAAAAATGTATCCGAAAATGGTGTATAACCTGGTTCACAACACCATGTCGGAAGTAAGCAGTTTACATAAGCGGAGTCCGCATGTGCTCCGTCACACTTTTGCCACTGGAATGCTTAATGGTGGAGCCGACATTAACGCCGTGAAAGAATTACTCGGACATAGCAGTCTGGCAGCAACCCAAGTATATACACATACAAGTTTCGAAGAACTACACAATATATATAAACGAGCTCATCCACGAGCTAAATAAAAAAAGGAGGCAATTATGAAACTAAGGATTCAATCTATCAATTTTGATGCAACTACAACGCTGGAATCTTACATCAACAAAAAACTGTTGAAATTAGAAAAGAATTTTGATGAAATACTGAACGTAGAAGTATATTTGAAGGTAGTAAAGCCTGAAACGGCCACCAATAAACAAGCCGAAATAAAAGTGTCAATTCCAAATATTGATTTTTTTGCTTCCAAAACCTGCGATACTTTCGAAGAAGCAACTGACCTAACTCTCGAAGCATTAGACAAACAGATACGCAAACACAAAGAAAAAACCACGAAAAAATAAAATATTGCAGTAAATGTTTTGTAGTCCAAAATATTTCCGTACATTTGCAAGCCGTTTGAATAGCAGTGTTCAAACGGCTTTTTAACCCTGAAAAGCACTATAAATCAAAGCATTGCCTCTTTAGCTCAGTTGGCCAGAGCACGTGATTTGTAATCTCGGGGTCGTTGGTTCGAATCCGACAAGAGGCTCAAAAGCAATTAAAATAGCCCCCTAACCCCCTAAAGGGGGAATAAATTGAGGTAAAAAAGTTATTTTTAAGCAGATTTGTTGGCTATATTTATGAGATATAATTAGTTGTTTCACAGCTCCCCTTTAGGGGTTGGGGGCAATTAATTAATTTTGGGCAGTTACCAAAGTGGCCAACTGGGGCTGACTGTAACTCAGCTGTCTTTCGACTTCGGAGGTTCGAATCCTTCACTGCCCACTGACCCCCAACCCCCTAAAGGGGGCTAAAAAATCCCCTTTAGGGGACATAGGGGTAAATTTGCGAAAGTAGCTCAGTTGATAGAGCATTAGCCTTCCAAGCTGAGGGTCGCGGGTTTGAGTCCCGTCTTTCGCTCCAATAATGGAGAGAAAAAATCAATCCATTTTTGCTGTTGTAGCTCAGTGGTAGAGCACTTCCTTGGTAAGGAAGAGGTCGCGAGTTCAATTCTCATCAACAGCTCAACTTTGTAAGCTTTTATAAAACATATAAATTAATTATTAAATAATCTTTGAGTTATGGCAAAAGAAAAATTTAACAGGTCAAAACCTCACGTTAACGTAGGTACTATTGGACACGTTGACCACGGTAAAACTACCCTGACCGCTGCAATTACTATGGTACTTGCAAAAAAAGGACTTTCTGAAATGCGTTCGTTCGATTCTATCGATAATGCACCTGAAGAAAAAGAACGTGGTATTACTATTAATACTGCTCACGTAGAATATGAAACAGCATTACGTCACTATGCACACGTTGACTGTCCGGGTCACGCTGACTACGTTAAGAATATGGTTACCGGTGCTGCTCAAATGGACGGTGCTATCATTGTAGTTGCTGCAACTGATGGTCCTATGCCTCAAACACGCGAACATATCTTGTTGGCTCGTCAGGTAAACGTTCCTCGTTTGGTTATTTTTATGAACAAATGTGATCAGGTTGACGACGAAGAAATGTTGGAATTGGTAGAAATGGAAATGCGTGAATTGCTTACATTCTACGATTTTGATGGCGACAATACTCCTGTTATCCGTGGATCTGCACTTGGTGCATTGAACGGAGTTCCTGAATGGGAAGAAAAAGTAATGGAATTGATGGATGCAGTTGATACCTGGATTGAAATACCTCCACGTGCAGTTGACAAACCTTTCTTGATGCCGGTTGAAGATGTATTCTCTATTACAGGTCGTGGTACTGTTGCAACTGGTCGTATCGAAACTGGTAAAATCAAAACTGGTGAAGAAGTTCAAATTATCGGTTTAGGTCATGAAGCAAAAAAATCAGTTGTAACCGGTGTTGAAATGTTCCGTAAAATTCTTGATGATGGTCAAGCCGGTGATAACGTAGGTTTATTGCTCCGCGGTATTGATAAAGATGAAGTTAAACGTGGTATGGTTATTACCCACCCGGGAAAAGTAACTCCTCATACTTCATTCAAAGCATCTGTTTATATTCTGAAAAAAGAAGAAGGTGGCCGTCATACTCCATTCCATAACCGTTACCGTCCTCAATTCTACATCCGTACATTGGACGTAACCGGTGAAATCACTCTTCCTGAAGGAACTGAAATGGTAATGCCGGGTGACAACTTAGAATTGACTGTAACATTGATTTATCCGGTAGCTTGTAGCATAGGTTTACGTTTTGCTATCCGTGAAGGTGGACGTACAGTAGGTTCAGGTCAAATTACTGAATTGTTGGACTAAACCCCTAAATCCCCTAAAGGGGACTTAAAGATAATAAACACCCCAGCTCCCCTTTAGGGGTTGGGGGTCATACGGGCGTAGCTCAGTTGGTAGAGCACTGGTCTCCAAAACCAGGTGTCGGGAGTTCGAGCCTCTCTGCCCGTGCAAATTCTATTTATAATATGAAGATAATTAACTATATCAAAGAGGCGTATTCAGAACTTGTTCAGAAAGTATCCTGGCCAACGCGCGCAGAACTTGTTAATAGTGCAATAGTGGTATTGATTGCTTCCCTCATTCTTGCATTAATAGTCTGGCTTATGGATTTAGGTTTTGAAAATATCATGACATTCGTTTACGGAAAACTGTTTTAATTTAATCAATGGAGGTCAACAAAGTGTCTGAGTCAACAAATTTTAAATGGTACGTAATGCGCGCCATTAGCGGAAAAGAGAACAAGGTGAAAGAGTATATTGATACAGAAATCAAAAATTCGGATCTTGGTCAATATGTTGCTCAGGTATTGATTCCTACTGAGAAAGTTTATCAGATTCGTAACGGCAAAAAAATTACAAAAGATCGTAGTGCAATGCCGGGATATGTCTTGATAGAAGCTAATCTTATCGGAGAGATTTCCCACCGTCTGCGTAATACACCAAACGTCATCGGATTCCTGAGTGAAAAAAACCACAGTCCCATTCCAATTCGTGCTTTAGAGATGAATCGGATTTTAGGAAAGGTTGATGAACTTCAGGAAACGGCAGAAGAAATGATAACACCTTTCTATGTCGGCGAAAACGTGAAAGTGATATTTGGTCCTTTTACAGGATTTAGCGGTACAATTGAGGAAGTTCAAAACGATAAGAAAAAACTCAAAGTTATGGTTATGATTTTCGGACGGAAAACTCCGCTCGAACTTGCCTTTACACAAGTAGAAAAGGAATAGCCGGTTCTTGTTACAAACCGATTGTTCCACTTTAACAACAAAAATTAAAATTATTATGGCTAAAGAGATTGCTGGACTTATTAAATTACAGATTAAAGGAGGTGCGGCAAACCCATCTCCCCCGGTAGGACCTGCATTAGGTTCTAAAGGGATCAATATTATGGAGTTTTGCAAACAATTTAATGCCAGAACCCAAGACAAACCGGGCAAAATTTTACCCGCAGTCATCACCTATTATACTGACAAATCATTCGACTTTGTTGTAAAAACTCCGCCTGTTGCTATTCAATTATTGGAAGCAACGAAACTGAAAAGTGGATCGGCAGAGCCAAACCGTAATAAAGTAGCTGAAATTACCTGGGAACAGGTTCAGGCTATTGCAACGGACAAAATGGTCGATTTGAATTGTTTCGAATTAAGCGCAGCCATGAAAATGGTTGCCGGTACAGCCAGAAGTATGGGTATTACCGTAAAAGGTACTTTTCCAGGTAAAAATAATTAATAAACTTCAATTAAAATGAGTAAACTGACAAAAAATCAAAGGTTAGCTTTAGAAAAAATTGAAGCAGGAAAAACCTATTCTCTCAAGGAAGCAACCAGTTTGGTAAAAGAAATTTCGAATGCGAAATTTGACGCTTCTGTTGACATAGATGTACGCTTAGGTGTTGACCCACGTAAAGCCAACCAAATGGTACGCGGCGTTGTGTCGTTGCCAAACGGAACCGGAAAACAAGTAAAGGTTCTTGCATTATGTACTCCCGACCAGGAAGCAGCGGCTAAAGAAGCCGGAGCTGACTATGTTGGACTCGATGAATATATCGAAAAAATCAAAGGTGGCTGGACAGATGTTGATGTAATTATCACTCAACCTGCTATTATGGGTAAATTGGGTGCTTTAGGACGTATATTAGGCCCACGTGGTTTAATGCCAAATCCTAAAAGCGGAACAGTAACCAATGAAGTAGGAAAAGCAGTAAAAGAAGTAAAACAAGGTAAAATCGACTTTAAAGTCGATAAATATGGTATCGTACACACTTCAGTAGGAAAAGTATCTTTTACTCCTGAACAATTGGTGCAAAATGCCAGAGAATTTGTTTCTACTTTGATGAAACTGAAACCCACAGCCGCTAAAGGTACTTATGTAAAGAGCATTTATCTTTCGAGCACAATGAGTATGGGTATTAAAGTTGAACCCAAATCAATTGACGAATAAAATTAAAAGTTTATGAAAAAGGAAGATAAAAGCACTATTATAAAACAACTTGAGTCAACTCTTGGCGAGTATGCTCACTTCTACCTTGCTGATATAGGCGGATTAAATGCCGCACAAACCAACAATTTAAGAAGAATCTGCTACAAAGAAGACATCAAACTTGTAGTTGTTAAGAACACATTGCTCCAAAAAGCACTTGATAACTTATCGGTGGATTTCAGTGAACTTTATGGTTCGCTCAAAGGTGAAACTTCATTAATGCTTTCGAATACGGCTAACGTCCCTGCGAAAGTTATCAGTGAGTTCAGCAAACAAAAAAGCAACAAACTCAAAAAACCAATTTTGAAAGCTGCTTATGTTGAAGAAAGTTTCTACATTGGCGAGAACTATCTGGAAGCACTTCTCCACGTGAAAAGTAAAAACGAACTTATAGGCGAACTTATTGCTTTATTGCAATCGCCAGCTAAGAATGTTATATCCGCACTCCAATCAGGAGGAACTACTATCCACGGCGTGTTAAAAACGTTGGCGGAAAGATAAATTTCAAAATAAAATATAATAAATAAAATCATAAAAAATAAGTAAAATGGCAGATTTGAAAGCTTTTGCAGAACAATTAGTTAACTTAACAGTTAAAGAAGTAAATGAGTTAGCTCAAATTTTGAAAGATGTATATGGTATTGAACCAGCCGCCGCAGCCGTTGCTGTTGCTGCAGGTCCAGCCACAGCTGCAGCTGATGTAGTTGAAGAAAAAACAGCTTTTGATGTAGTATTAAAATCATCTGGTGCAGCTAAATTACAAGTCGTTAAGTTAGTTAAAGAATTAACAGGTCTTGGTTTGAAAGAAGCTAAAGACTTAGTTGATGCAGCTCCTTCAGTAATTAAAGAAGGTGTAACAAAAGACGAAGCCGAAGCCTTGAAAAAAGCACTTGAAGAAGGCGGAGCTGAAGTTGAACTTAAATAATAATACCTGATTATCAGGTCTTTGGTTTAGATTCCCGCAATCTGTGGGATTCTAAACCTTTTGTTGTCTATAAAATAATTGAGTTCACCGTACCAAATAACCTCTTTGAAAATGTCGTCATTAACAAAAAATCAAAGAATAAATTTTGCTTCTATCAAGAATCAGTTGGAATATCCTGATTTTTTGGAAGTACAATTAAAATCTTTCCAGGACTTTTTTCAGATGGACACAGCTCCGGAAAAAAGAAAATCAGAAGGTTTGTATAAGGTTTTTTCCGAAAACTTTCCTATTGCTGATACCCGAAATAATTTCATCCTCGAATTTCTAGATTATTACGTTGACCCTCCACGTTATTCGATTGATGAGTGTATAGAACGCGGCTTAACATACAGCGTGCCGCTTAAAGCCAAACTAAAACTATATTGCACCGATCCGGATCACGAAGATTTTGATACGGTGATTCAGGATGTGTATTTGGGACCAATCCCCTATATGACTCCCAAAGGAACTTTTGTAATAAATGGTGCTGAACGCGTTATCGTATCGCAACTTCACCGTTCGCCGGGCGTATTCTTCGGTCAAAGCATACACGCAAACGGAACAAAATTGTATTCTGCTCGTATTATTCCTTTCCGCGGGTCGTGGATTGAGTTTGCTACCGACATCAACAACGTGATGTATGCATATATCGACCGTAAGAAAAAACTTCCGGTAACGACCTTACTTCGCGCCATTGGTTTCGAGAGCGATAAAGATATTCTGGAAATTTTCAATCTTGCCGAAGAAATTAAAGTCAACAAAACCAGTTTGAAAAAAGCGGTTGGTCAGAAATTAGCAGCACGTGTACTTAAAACATGGGTTGAAGACTTCGTTGACGAAGACACCGGTGAGGTAGTTACTATTGAACGTAATGAAGTAATTATTGATCGTGAAACGATTCTCGAAAACAGTCATATTGATAATATTATAGAATCGGGAACGCAAACAATTTTACTTCACAAGGCAGATGCCAATCAAAATGACTATGCCATCATTTACAACACACTTCAGAAAGACCCGAGTAACTCGGAAAAAGAAGCTGTATTGTACATCTATCGTCAATTACGCAATGCTGTGCCTGCTGATGATTCAACAGCACGTGAGGTAATCAATAATTTATTCTTCTCTGAAAAACGTTACGATTTGGGTGATGTTGGTCGTTTCCGCATTAACCGTAAGTTGAATCTTAACATCAATACAGATATTAAAGTATTGACCAAAGAAGATATTATAGAGATTATCAAATACCTGATTGAGTTAATTAACTCAAAAGCCGATGTGGATGATATCGACCACTTGAGCAATCGTAGGGTACGTACAGTAGGCGAACAATTATACAATCAATTCAGCGTAGGTCTTTCGCGTATGGCTCGTACTATTCGCGAACGTATGAATGTTCGTGACAACGAAGTATTCACGCCTATCGATTTGATCAATGCAAAAAGTATTTCGTCCGTAATCAACTCTTTTTTCGGTACGAATGCACTTTCGCAGTTTATGGATCAACAGAATCCATTGGCCGAGATTACGCACAAACGTCGTATGTCGGCTCTCGGGCCTGGCGGTTTGTCACGTGAACGTGCAGGTTTCGAGGTTCGTGACGTACACTATACTCACTACGGGCGTTTATGTCCGATTGAAACTCCCGAAGGTCCAAACATTGGTTTGATTTCTTCGTTGTGTATTTATGCCAAAATCAATGAACTTGGTTTCATTGAAACTCCTTACCGCAAGGTAACCGATTCAATTGTTGATACAACTGAAAATGGCATTGAATATTTTACAGCTGAAGAAGAAGAAAGTTTGGTTATTGCTCAGGGAAATGCTCCTTTGAATGATAAAGGTGAATTTATTAAATCAAAAGTAAAATCACGTTTAGGTGCTGATTTTCCTGTTATTTCACCTTCAGAAGTGAATTTAATGGATGTTTCTCCATCACAAATTGCATCGATTGCTGCAGCGTTGATTCCATTCTTGGAACATGATGATGCGAACCGTGCATTGATGGGATCGAACATGATGCGCCAGGCTGTGCCTTTATTGCGTTGTGAAGCTCCTATCGTTGGTACAGGTATCGAAGCTCAGTTAATTCAGGATTCACGCACGCAGGTAACTGCCGAAGGTGAAGGAATTGTTGAATTTGTAGATGCAACCTGTATTAATATCCGTTATGACCGTACCGAAGAAGAAGAATTTGTAAGCTTCGAATCGGCTGTAAAAGAATATAAATTACCGAAATTCCAGAAAACCAACCAAAATACGACTATCGACTTACGTCCGATTGTACGAAAAGGAGACCGGGTAACTGATGGTCAGATAATGACAGAAGGTTATGCAACTCAAAATGGTGAATTGGCTATTGGTAAAAACCTGAAAGTGGCTTTCATGCCGTGGAAAGGTTATAATTTTGAGGATGCAATTGTAATCAACGAACGTGTGGTACGTGAAGATGTCTTCACTTCAATTCACGTGGTTGAACAATTGTTGGACGTTCGCGAAACAAAACGTGGAATTGAGGAATTTACTTCGGATATTCCAAATGTGAGTGAAGAAGCTACAAAAGATCTGGACGAAAACGGAATTATCCGCATTGGTGCCCGCATCGAACCGGGTGATATCATTATCGGTAAAATTACTCCAAAAGGAGAATCGGATCCTTCACCGGAAGAAAAACTGCTTCGCGCCATCTTTGGTGACAAAGCAGGGGATGTGAAAGATGCTTCGTTGAAAGCTACTCCATCATTATCGGGTGTGGTTATCGGCAAACGTTTATTCTCAAAAGCTCAAAAGAACCGGAAATCGAAACTTGCTGACAAAGCTGTTCTTCCAAAATTAGATGAAGAATTTGAAAACCAGGCAGCAATTTTACGCAATACATTGGTTGAAAAACTGATTGTATTACTTGGCGACAAAACATCAGCCGGCGTAAAAGACTTTTTAGGAGCAGATATTGTCTCTCGTAACAGTAAATTCACAATCGAACGCTTGCGTGAAATAGACTATACGGCTATTCAATTAAGCAAATGGACAACTGATTCACATAAAAATGAATTGATAAAACAGTTGATAATGAATTATTTGAGGAAATATAAGGAATTGGATGCTCAAATTAAACGTCAAAAATTCAATATCACAATTGGGGATGAACTTCCAAACGGAATTGTACAAATAGCCAAAGTTTATATTGCCAAAAAACGCAAAATCCGCGTAGGTGATAAAATGGCGGGTCGTCACGGGAACAAAGGTATCGTGTCGCGTATCGTTCGTCAGGAAGATATGCCGTTCCTCGAAGATGGAACTCCGGTTGATATCGTATTGAATCCGCTTGGTGTACCTTCACGTATGAACCTAGGTCAGATTTTCGAAACTGTATTGGGTTGGGCAGGAAAAGAATTAGGTGTTAGCTTTGCTACTCCAATTTTTGATGGAGCAAACCTGGATGATCTGAATGCCTGGACTGATAAAGCCGGTGTGCCAAATTACGGTAAAACTTATTTGTATGATGGTGGAACCGGTGAACGTTTTGACCAAACAGCTACAGTAGGTGTAATTTATATGTTGAAACTGGGTCACATGGTTGAAGATAAAATGCACGCGCGTTCTATCGGGCCATATTCGCTCATTACACAACAGCCTCTTGGTGGTAAAGCACAATTCGGAGGTCAACGTTTCGGAGAAATGGAGGTTTGGGCACTCGAAGCATTCGGTGCTGCTCACATTTTGCAGGAAATTCTGACTGTAAAATCGGATGACGTTATGGGTCGTGCCCGTACCTACGAAGCGATTGTAAAAGGCGATCCAATGCCAACACCGGGAATTCCGGAATCGCTCAACGTATTGTTGCACGAACTTCGCGGATTAGGTCTGAGTATCAATTTAGAATAGAAGCCCCTAAATCCCCTAAAGGGGACTTTAGAGAGTTTTTTGTTATCTAAATTTAATTATCCCAATTGTCAATTTGTAAATTGTAAATTGTAAATCAAAAAAAGTTATGGCTTTTAAAAATGATAATAAAGTAAAGAGTAATTTTAATAAAATTTCGATCGGTTTAGCATCGCCCGAAGAAATATTAAAATTATCGAGTGGTGAGGTTCTCAAACCCGAAACCATTAATTATCGTACCTACAAACCCGAACGTGATGGTCTGTTCTGCGAACGCATTTTTGGTCCTACCAAGGACTTCGAATGTCATTGCGGCAAATACAAACGTATCCGTTACAAAGGCATTGTCTGCGACCGTTGCGGGGTAGAAGTGACCGAGAAAAAAGTTCGTCGAGAACGCATGGGACACATTCAATTGGTGGTTCCGGTGGCTCACATTTGGTATTTCCGCTCGTTGCCGAACAAAATCGGTTACTTGTTGGGTATGCCAACAAAAAAATTGGATTCCATTATTTATTACGAAAAATATGTCATCATTCAGGCAGGAATTCTTGAAAACGGTGAAAATATTGCGCAAGGGGAATTGTTATCTGAAGATGAATATTTAGATATTCTGGAAGCACTTCCAAAAGAAAATCAACAATTGGATGACACCGACCCAAATAAGTTTATTGCTAAAATGGGTGCCGATGCTATTCATGATATGTTGAGTCGATTGGATTTGGATGTTTTGTCGTACGACTTACGTCACAAAGCAAACACCGATACATCACAACAACGTAAAAACGAAGCGTTGAAACGTCTGCAAATCGTAGAATCGTTCCGTGCTTCTCGCTTGCGCAACAAACCTGAGTGGATGATTATCAAAATCGTTCCGGTTATTCCGCCTGAATTACGTCCGTTGGTTCCGCTGGATGGTGGCCGTTTTGCCACTTCCGACTTGAACGATTTGTATCGCCGCGTGATTATCCGTAATAACCGCCTGAAACGGTTAATCGAAATCAAAGCACCGGAAGTAATTTTACGAAACGAAAAACGTATGCTTCAGGAAGCAGTGGATTCATTGTTCGACAATTCACGTAAATCGAGTGCTGTAAAAACAGATGCAAACCGTCCGTTGAAATCGCTTTCCGATTCATTGAAAGGTAAACAAGGTCGTTTCCGTCAAAACTTACTTGGTAAACGTGTCGATTATTCGGCTCGTTCAGTAATTGTTGTAGGGCCTGAATTAAAAATGCACGAATGCGGTATCCCTAAGGATATGGCAGCAGAATTATATAAGCCATTTGTTATCCGCAAATTAATTGAACGCGGAATAGTAAAGACGGTAAAATCGGCTAAAAAGATTGTAGACCGCAAAGACCCTGTAATCTGGGATATTTTAGAATACGTGATGAAAGGTCATCCCGTATTACTAAACCGTGCGCCAACGCTTCACCGACTTGGTATTCAGGCTTTCCAACCTAAATTAATAGAAGGAAAAGCAATTCAGCTTCATCCGCTATCATGTACGGCTTTCAACGCCGACTTTGATGGTGACCAGATGGCTGTTCACTTACCACTTGGTAACGAAGCAATTCTGGAAGCACAACTATTGATGTTAGCTTCGCACAATATCTTAAATCCGGCTAATGGTGCTCCTATTACAGTACCATCTCAGGACATGGTTCTTGGTTTGTATTATATTACCAAACCACGTCAGGGATCATTGGGTGAAGGGTTGATTTTCTATTCACCTGAAGAAGCAGAAATTGCTTACAACGAAAAGAAAGTGTCTTTGCATGCCTGGATTAAAGTGAAAACCAAAGACTTAAATGAAAACGGTGAAATAGTTGACAAACTGATTGAAACAACTGTCGGACGTATTTTATTCAATAAATGTGTTCCTGCTAAAGTTGGATATATCAATGAATTACTTTCAAAAAAATCATTGCGCGATATTATCGGTAACGTAATTGATATTTGTGGAGTTGCCCGTACAGCTGCTTTCCTTGACGATATTAAAGATTTAGGTTATAGCATGGCTTTCAAAGGTGGACTTTCGTTTAATTTGAACGATGTGATTATCCCTGCCGAAAAAGAAACATTGGTAAAAGAAGGTAACGCTGAAGTGGAAGAAATTCTGAATAACTACAATATGGGTTTCATTACCTATAACGAACGTTATAATCAGATTATTGATACATGGACACACGTAAACTCGAAATTGTCAAACATTTTGATGAAACAACTTTCGACCGACAACCAGGGATTTAACTCTGTTTACATGATGTTGGATTCCGGTGCCCGTGGTTCGAAAGAACAGATTCGTCAGCTCTCCGGTATGCGTGGTTTGATGGCAAAACCTCAAAAATCAGGTGCCGAAGGCGGACAAATTATTGAAAACCCTATTTTGTCGAACTTTAAAGAAGGACTTTCGGTATTGGAATACTTTATTTCAACTCACGGCGCCCGTAAAGGTTTGGCCGATACGGCTTTGAAAACTGCTGATGCGGGTTATCTGACCCGTCGTTTAGTTGACGTATCGCATGATGTGATTATCAATGAAGACGATTGCGGAACATTGCGCGGTTTAATTGCTACCGAAATGAAGAATAACGAAGAAGTGATTTCGTCACTTTACGAACGTATTCTCGGACGTGTTTCGGTTCATGATATCTATCATCCGCTTTCGGGAGAATTAATTGTTGCCTCGGGAGAACAAATCACCGAACCGTTGGCCAGAAAGATTCAGGATTCACCCATCGAACGTGTAGAAATTCGTTCGGTATTGACCTGCGAATCGAAAAAAGGTGTTTGTGCAAAATGTTACGGACGTAACCTGGCAACCGGTAAAATGGTGCATATGGGTGAAGCTGTTGGCGTTATTGCTGCCCAATCCATCGGTGAGCCGGGCACACAGTTGACATTGCGTACGTTCCACGT
This sequence comes from Paludibacter sp., assembly GCA_017882285.1. Taxonomy (GTDB): domain Bacteria; phylum Bacteroidota; class Bacteroidia; order Bacteroidales; family Paludibacteraceae; genus Paludibacter. Next base: position 40,143 of record JADGPS010000020.1, read on the forward strand.
CGGTGGTATTGCTTCGAACATTGCTGCCGAATCGAAAATTGTGTTACGTTATGACGGCCGTCTTGAATTTGACGAACTTCGTACAGTAGATGCAATGGATGATGACAAAACAACGCACCAGGTGGTTGTAAGCCGTTTGGCTGAGATGCGTGTTATTGACAAAAATACCGGCATTGCGCTTACAACTCAAAATATACCTTATGGTTCGAAATTATATGTAAAAGATGGTGATAACGGAACAAAAGGCCAAATGGTCTGCGAATGGGATCCATTTAATGCCGTAATTATTTCGGAAACGGAGGGTAAGATTGAATTTGAAGATGTAGTTGAAAATCTTACATTTAAAACTGAAACTGACGAAGCTACCGGTTTGCGTGAAAAAATTATTATTGAGTCGAAAGACCGTAATAAAGTTCCGAGCGCTCACATTGTATCAAAAGATGGTTCAATTCTTCGTACCTACAACTTACCGGTGGGAGCCCACTTAGTATTGGATAACGGCGATAAAATTAAAACCGGTCAAATGCTGGTAAAAATTCCGCGTGCTGTTGGTAAAGCCGGTGATATTACAGGTGGTCTTCCACGTGTGACCGAATTATTTGAAGCCCGCAACCCATCGAATCCGGCAGTTGTTGCTGAAATCGACGGTGAAGTTACTTTTGGAAAAATCAAACGTGGTAACCGCGAATTGACCGTGACTTCGAAAACAGGTGAAATCAAAAAATACATGATTGCACTTTCGAAACAGATTCTGGTTCAGGAAAATGACTTTGTACGTGCAGGAACTCCGCTTTCGGACGGTGCTACAACTCCTTCGGACATACTTTTAATCAAAGGACCAACCGCGGTTCAGGATTATATTGTAAATGAAGTCCAGGACGTATATCGCTTACAAGGTGTGAAAATCAATGATAAACACTTTGAAGTAATTGTTCGTCAAATGATGCGTAAAGTGGAAATCCTGGAACAGGGTGATACCCGTTTCCTTGAAAAACAAGTCGTTGACAAAAACGAGTTTATGGAAGAAAACGACCGTATCTGGGGTAAAAAAGTAATTTTGGATGCAGGTGATTCAGTTAATCTGAAACCGGGACAAATTATAACTCCCCGTAAACTGCGTGACGAAAACAGTGTATTGAAACGTAGGGATTTACGATTGATCGAAACACGCGATGCCATTGCCGCCACTTCAAACCAGATTTTACAGGGTATTACCCGTGCGGCACTGCAAACCAACAGCTTCATGTCGGCCGCTTCGTTCCAGGAAACAACGAAAGTATTGAACGACGCCGCTATCAATGGAAAAGTGGACAGGCTGGAAGGTATGAAAGAGAACGTAATTTGCGGTCACCTGATACCTGCCGGAACCGGACAACGCGATTTCGATAAAATAGTGGTTTACTCACGCGACGAGTATGACAAAAAAGTAGATGCCCGCCGAAATGTGATTGATATGGAAGAAGGCGAAACGGAATAATAATTCAATATTTCCTTTTACAACTCTACCGAACGGGTTTGTTTTCAAAATGAGAACAAACCCGTTTGTTTTTGGATATACATTTAATTTTTACCTCCATTTTGCGTGATTACAGAAATAGTAATACCGATTGCACAAACAATATAGCCCAATTTCGACTCCCGTCAAGTCGGGACAAGTTCGTCTTATTGTACTATTTATTTGTTCCGATACTCGGAATTTTCGCTTCGCTACAATCGGCATTAAC
>JADGPS010000067.1 GCA_017882285.1 Paludibacter sp.
ATTTGTTCCGATACTCGGAATTTTCGCTTCGCTACAATCGGCATTAACAACAGTAAACGTATAAAACAGTTTGGACTGTTTTATACGTACAATTGGTATAAATTTATCCATTCAGTTTGCCGTCCTGCCGCAAAATCAGGATAAAAACGACCGGAATAATCATTAAAATGGATATTTCTGAACGAAGAAATAGATTTGCAATAATCCGGTATTCTATTGATAATGAGTGCCTAATCAGGTATCCGGGTAATTTATTTAAGTTTTTTTTATCGCAAACTCACATTTTTAGTATTTATTATTGTATATTTGCACTTGATATTAAACCATTTATCGGTTGCATAAAAAACTGTTCGTGTAAAACTAATTTTTGTCCTTATGAAAAAGATAAAATTTATTGTGACTTTTCTTTGTGTCTTTAACCTGACAGGCATAGTACAGGCGCAGATAGCCCTGGCTCCTTCTTTTGTTTTTTTAGATAAAAATAGTGGCGTGGGCAACCTCTTCGTGAGTAACAACAGCGAAAAAGCCTTCGAAGTCACCGTCAACTTTGCCTTCGGCTATCCGGGCAGCAATGCGGATGGGGGTCTGGTGATGAACTTCGGTGATACCACGGCTTATAATCACTACGCACTCGACAAAATGATTCGGGCTTTCCCGCGCAGTTTCACCCTCAAGGGAAAAGAGCAACGCACCGTACGCATACAGGTTATTCCCGGTCAGCGTCGCAGTGAAGGCTTTTACTTCACCCGCATGAAGGTGCTGGCAAAACCACAAACTGCCGAAGTAACCCAAGCCGTTACCGAAGGGATTGGTACAAAAATTAGCTTTAACTTCGAACAGATAACGGCAGTGTTTTACTACAAAGGCAAGGTAAGTACAGGCGTGAATGTAAAGAATTTGGATGTGCGTCAAAATGGAAGCATGCTGGAACTGCGCCCTACCCTGGAGCGTACGGGAAATGCCCCTTTTCTGGGTAGTATGTTTGCTAAGTTAAAAGATACCCAAGGCAAAGTGGTAGCCGAAACCCAAAGTATTACCACGGTCTATTTTACTGAAATCCGTCGCATGGACATGAAGCTTGATAAAGTTACCCCGGGTTCCTACACGCTGGAACTTAGTTTCGAAACCCGACGCAATGATATGCAGTCCGATGATCTGGTGCAGGCTCCACGCATTGTGCAGGAAACAAAGGTGGTAATAAAATAAAGTATTCATGAAGCAATCCGTTAACCGTATCCCTGTGGTGATATTGGTTGCTTTTGGCTCACTGTTTTTTTCTGTGACAGCAAAAGCCCAGCAGGAAGAAGTGCTGCTGACTTTCCGTCATCCTGCTATAGGCAATGTTTATATTGGCAGTTTGTACGATTACAAAACCAATGGGGTTTTTCTTCCCGTCATTGAGCTTTTCAGCCTCCTCGAAATCAACTACAAAACCGACATAAAAAACTTTACAGTTAGTGGTAATTTCATTACCCCCAACAATCCTTATATCATTAACTTTTCGCAAGTGCAGCTTGGCAAAACCATTTATCCGCTCAAGTCCGATGATTTTCGACCGGGCGAGACGGATTTTTACCTTTCGCCAAAGGTCTTTGAAGACGTTTTCGGATTGAAATTCATTGTCGAGATAGGTCCCCTTTTGCTCAGCCTCGAAACCACAAAAAGCCTCCCTGTGCAGGAACGCAAATCCCGTGAGCTTGCCAGAAGCCGCATGGAAGGACGTGATCTGAAACAGGAAGATTTTCCACTGGCTTATGACCGTAAGCATTCCATCCTCAGCGGCACCATGCTTGATTATGCCATCACCGGCGACTATGCAGCTGCTGCTCAGAACCTCGGATATACTTTTACAGGAGGAATGGAAATGTTGGGCGGTGATATCCAGGGAACTGTCAATGGTTCAAACTCAAGTACCGGTATCAATTCATTGAATGCGAGCGGTCTCCGGTGGCGCTACGCCATCCGCGACAACAACTTCCTGTCGGGTGTCATGTTGGGGCAAACGAGTACCACCGGCCTGCAGCCCATAGCCATGAAAGGGTTTGCCGTAACTAACGACCCTATCGAACCCCGCCAAATGTATGAAACCTTTGTGTTAGACGGCCACACAGAACCTAATTCGGAAGTAGAAATCTATATTAACGAGCAACTTACCGATTTTAAGCATGCCGACGAACTGGGTTACTACCATTTCGATGTGCCGCTCACCTATGGTACCACCCGCATGAGCTTGCATATATATACTCCTTCGGGCCAACTCATTGTTACTGATAAGCAGATGCAGGTGCCTTTCACTTTTTTACCGCGTGGTGTTGTGTCATACAACATCCAGGCAGGTCAGGTAGAAAGCTATTTGTCTGATTCAATCCAGGGCAGATGGGTGGCAAATGGGAATGTGGCAATAGGTTTGACCCGATGGCTCACGGCTACTGCCGGCACACAATTTCTCGGTGACACATGGAATTCGAAAAACATGATGTACTACGGCAACCTTTCAGCAAGAATTTTGAAACAATACCTGTTGAGCCTGGATGCTGCTCCGGGGAATTATTACAGGTTAACTGGAAGCGTGATGTATGCCAATAACCTCAGCTTAAACTTAATTTATACTAAATTTGACGGGGCAAGCCTATTTAATTCACGTGGGGCAACCGACGACCTGACCGCAAATATCTATATGCCATTCAAAATTTTTGGTACGAATACAGGGCTGCGTTTTAGCGGTGAACATATCGTATTGCCAACCGGAAGCCAGACTAACTTTAGCTCAGATTTCAGCGCACGTCTGGGCAAGGTGGATGTACGGTTCAACTACCGGGATAATTTCCAGTCCTCTAATGCTGTCACCAGTTTTGGTGAAGGAGTTCTCACTACTGCACTTACCTATACCATTGCACGCACACCGGGCATTCCGGTTTATGTGAGGGGAATGTATGTGAGGGCGCAAAATAGCTATGATATCCGGCACAACCAGTTGCAGGAATCAGATCTGGAGCTTTCACACTCCTTACTCAAAACAGGCCGTCTGAATTTTACGTTGGGTTATAACCATTTAACCGGTACTATCAATACGCAGGTAGGATTCACACTTGACCTGGATAAGGTGAGGAGCACCACCACCGTCACTACTTCCGGTAAAAATTTCACAGCAAGGCAGAGTCTTAATGGCGGCATTGGCTGGGATATGCAAAATTCCGAACTAAACTTCAGTAACCGCCAACAGACAGGCCGAAGCGCGGCATCCGTACTGTTGTTTGTCGATAATAATAACTCAGGCCACTATGATGCCGGCGACCAACTTTTGCCTTACCGTGGGGTAAAACTTGACCGAGCCACGACCATGGAAGTGGGAAAAGACAGTATATTGAGGTTCTCACAGCTTCAGAGTTATTACAAATATAACCTGAGCGTAAACCGTAATGCAATCCCCGATCCTACTCTGGTGCCGCTCAAAGACAAGTTTTCCTTCATTGCCGACCCGAATCAATACAAACGCATTGAGATACCTTTCTACCGGGGCGGTACTGTTGAAGGAGCAGTCCTGATTCAGCGCAATGGAGTAACTACAGGGCAGGGAGGTTTACGATTGAACCTAAAGGCAGTTGACAAGAAATTTGAAACTGTTGTCCGCACTATGAGTGATGGAGGATTCTATATCATGGATCTGGCTCCCGGAAAATACACGATAGAGGTTGACCCCGTACAACTTGACATTCTAAATGTGAAGCAACCCGAAAAACTCCGTTTCGAGATAAAAGCCCTCTCCGAAGGCGATTTCCAGGAAGGATTGAATATTAACCTCGTTCCTATCGACAAAGCCAAACCCTGATAAGAGGTTTTTCAATAGTGTTTATATAAGTTGGTGTTTTTTTGACCCCCAAACCCCCAAATGGGGGCTTTTGATTAGCATTGATTGAAGATTTACGTTTTACTAAATCCATAAACTTCGTCTTAAAGCCTCCGCCAGCTGGCGGATTTGGGGGTCGTATCTGAAATAAATAATCAGTAAATTATTCTTACAACTTCTGCGTTTAAAATTATCTGTATTTCAACTTATATAATGTCTAATATATCACTTGTCCTATTCAATAATTTTACAAAGTAAGCAAAAAAGGCTGATTCGTATAAATTCGAATCAGCCTTTTTCATATTTTATTTGCAGGACTACTCTTAAACCTCCGTCAGATGATGGATTTAGGGTCTTCTCTTATACAACATAAGTTGTAGAAGCAGTATCACCACCACGACCTGTCCAGTTAGTGTGGAAGAATTCTCCGCGTGGACGGTCAATACGTTCGTAAGTATGTGCTCCGAAATAGTCACGTTGTGCTTGCAACAGGTTGGCAGGCAAACGTTCGGTGCGTAATCCGTCGAAATAGCAAAGCGCCGAAGTCAATGCAGGTACAGGAACACCATAAGTCAAAGCAGTAGCACAAACATGACGCCATCCGGCTTGTGCTTTTTCTACGATTTCTTTGAAATGCAGGTCGAGCAACAAATTTTCCAAGCCCGGGTTTTTATCAAATGCTTTTTTGATATCGGCCAAAAATACGGAACGGATAATACAGCCACCACGCCACATCAAAGCGATGCCACCGTAGTTCAGATTCCATTTGTATTCGTTTGCTGCTTCCATCATCAGGTTATAACCTTGAGCATACGAAATAATTTTTGCTCCGAATAAAGCATCTTTTAGATCGGAAATCATTTGTTTTTTGTCGCCGGTAAATTTTGCTTCGGGTCCATTTATAGCTTTCGAAGCCAATACACGCATATCTTTTTGTGCCGATAAACATCGGGCAAAAACCGATTCACCAATCAAAGTCAATGGAATACCAAAATCGAGAGCGGTAACTGCCGTCCATTTTCCGGTTCCTTTTTGACCTGCTGTATCCAGAATTTTTTCAACCAAAGGTTCACCCTTTTCGTCTTTAAAGCCAAGTATATCGCGTGTAATTTCTATCAAGTACGAGTCCAGATCACCTTCGTTATAAGTTTTGAAAACATCATGCATTTCGTCGGCATTCAAACCAAGCAAATCTTTCATTACCTGATAAGCTTCGCAGATAATCTGCATATCACCGTATTCGATTCCGTTGTGTACCATTTTCACAAAATGACCGGCACCGCCTTCACCAACCCAGTCGCAGCATGGTGTTCCGTCTTCAACTTTAGCCGATATAGCCTGAAAGATTTCCTTAACAGCAGGCCATGCAGCTGGTGATCCGCCCGGCATCATCGATGGTCCGAGCAATGCACCTTCTTCGCCACCCGAAACACCGGTTCCGATATAAAGCAATCCTTTGCTTTCAACATATTTGCAACGACGAATAGTATCAGGATAGTGAGAGTTTCCACCATCAATAATAATATCTCCCGCTTCCAAATGAGGAATAATCAGTTCTATAAAATCATCCACCGGTTTACCTGCTTTCACGAGCATCATTACTTTTCGGGGTTTTTCAAGTAATGCACACAATTCTTCAATGGAATGAGCTCCAATAAAATTTTTTCCTGCGCCACGTCCGGCCATAAACTCGTCAACACGAGCTACGGTGCGGTTAAAAACGCCAACGGTAAATCCTTTACTTTCCATGTTCAATACCAGGTTTTCACCCATGACGGCTAACCCGATTAACCCAATATCTGCCTTTTTTTTCATAATGAGACCCCTTAATCCCCTAAAGGGGAAATTTTAGTTAGTATTAATTATTAATAAATTATTTCTTAGTAATTTCCAAAGCCCCCTTTAGGGGGTTGGGGGTCATTTAAACCCTAATTGTCTAAGCTTTTCTAATGTCTTTTCTACTATATTCTTTGCTTTAATCGTAAATGCCGGAAATTCCCGTCGTGTAGGATAATCGCCACGCAACTGTTCAAACTTCTCAACGTTATTCCTCAAATCACGGTCATCATTCCGGATATCGTATGTATGTAAAATTGCTTTGGAAATGATTTGTTGTTCTGTTAATCCTGAACCATCGATTTCAATTATCGGATTTGCAGGTAGTTCAACGTCCGAAGGCTGCCAGTTGTTCAATCCGAGTCCAAAAAATATACTGATAGCATGTACACTCATCATCGTACCTTTAGCTTTTCCATCTTTTGAATATCCGGCAATATGAGGCGTTGCCAATTCAGTCGCAGCAAGCAATTCTAAATCAATATCCGGTTCGTGTTCCCAGCAATCGCAGACAAAAGAGGAAATCTGTCCGGTTTTCAAAGCTGCTTTTACTGCATTAGTTTCAATCACTTCTCCGCGACAGGAGTTTATCAGAATGGGATTGAGTTTCAAAGAACTTAGAAATGCTTCATTTCCCAAATGAAAAGTGGCATCTTCGCCTTTCATATTCAATGGAATATGCAGGGTAATGATATCGGCTTCTTCCGTAACCTGTTTCAGGCCGACAAATCCTTCAGAACCTTCGGCACGTTCGCGTGGAGGGTCATTCAATAATACTTTCATGCCCAGCAAATTACAAACTTTAGCTACTTTACTTCCTACATTGCCCACTCCAACTATACCGATGCATAAATCCTTTAGTTGAAGATTTTTTCGTTCTGCCAACACCATAAGCGTGGAAGCAATATATTGTTCTACCGATTTGGAATTGCATCCCGGCGCATTTGTCCATTTTATTCCAACCGAATCACAATACGCGGTATCAATATGGTCGTAACCTATTGTGGCTGTAGCAATAAATTTCACCGAGGAACCCAGCAGTAATTTTTCATTACAAATTGTTCGGGTTCGGGTTACAATTGCATCGGCATCTTTCACAATTTCCGGCGTTGTTTTAGAACCTGGCAGGTAAACCACTTCAGCCACATTCTCAAATGCACCACGAATGTATGGAATTTTATCGTCAATTATGATTTTCATAGCCCCCAACCCCCTAAAGGGGGCTTTTTCTTTTAATTATATTTCTTATAATATGATTTTACAATTTCTTCCAACACAAAGCTGGTCCGTGCTGCTGAATTCATAGTGCTTACACAAGTTCCATCGCCTCGTAACTCATTTACAACTTGTTGAATAAGGTAATGTGATATATTTTCAGGATTATGAAAACTAAAACTTACCGATCCTTTATCGGTAATTAATATAACGTCACCATGTTGAAAACAAGAGAAACTGATTTTACCTTTTGTCCCTGTAATTTCTATTGTATCTTCTTCGCTTCCTTTTGAAGCAACAAAGCACCAAGTTCCGTTACCAATGATTCCTGATTGAAAACTGAAAACAGCTGAAACAGTATCTTCAGCCTGATAATATCCGCCCAGATTTTGTGCAATTCCATTTACCTCAGTAATTGGACCAAAAACAAAATCCAAATAATCCAATTGATGGGATGCCAAATCGAAAAAGTAGCCTGCACCGGCAATTTCAGGATTGACATGCCAGCTTTGTAATTCTTTATTCCAATCGTTCTCACTTGCCGGTTTAATTAATCGAATACTTACAGTCAGCGGTTTACCTATAAAACCATCTTCTATGAGCGTTTTCACTTTCAAAAAAGCAGGCAATGTTCGACGATAATAGGCAACAAAAAGCGGCATTCCGGTTTCTTCCGAAACACGTATCATTTCCTGACATTCAGCATACGTTCTTGCCATCGGTTTTTCAACATAAACAGCTTTACCTGCTTTCATGGCCTGAGTGGCATATTGAGCATGGGTCGATGGCGGAGTGGCCACATAAATGGCATTAATCTCCGGGTCGTTGATTAATTCAGTTGCATCAGAATAAAATTTCGGAACATGATGACGTTGTGCATAATCCTGAGCCAAAGTTCCATTTCGACGCATAACAGCCACCAACTTTGAATGCGCTATTTTATTGAATGCCGGTCCGCTTTTAAGCTCGGTAACATTTCCACAACCAATTATTCCCCAGTTAATTTCTTCCATAAAATTTACGCCTAAGCCTTAAAGGAGAACTAAATTACTTTCGTTTCTGTTATTTATAATTTATAAAGAGTTTTCAGGTTCCATACTAGCTCAACTCTCCATCAGCTGACGGATTGGGGGTCTTAGTAATTGAATCTATCCTTAAACGCCCACAAACCCAATGCAGGATTGGATATATAGAAAATCTTTTCTCCGTCAGGCATAATATTATACCCATCGCGGAGTTTTGCCGGATTGTATTTGGCTGTAACCTCGTCAATATCTGCATACTTAAATCCAACGCTTTCAATTTCGACTCGTGATAAATTTTCTGCTCCTTTTCCCGGACAATAGGTGATACTGAAACGTCCTTCGGATGAACCGTGAATCAAGTGAGCTGCAGCACTTAAGTTGTTACGCAATTCTTCATTCTCGTCACAGGCTTTCAAGGTCTGTGGAGTTCCGAAATAGCCGTATTTACGAATCAAACGGTCGATTTCTTTGTCTTCACCAAATTCTTTCAACGCCGGTGCTAACACTATCAATTCTCCGTCATCGTCAATCGCCATACGGGTGCGATAAATGGATTTATTACCCAACCAGGTGCTTTTGAATTCGGTAGGATCGAGATAAACTACAACTTTTTTCAACGGTTTATCCAGCATTTCGAAGTTCACCAACAGAGCTAGTTTAGCTGCTTTGTCGAACACTTCAAAGTCGTCGCCAATATACAAACCACGAGTTTTAATTTTTCCATCGGTTTTATCCAATCCAACTACGGTTTGCACGTAAACAATCGGTAAATTGTTGGTAAAATTCTCCGAAGCATAATTGAAAATCCGACGAACAGGTGTATCAGCATGACCCATCATGCGTTCCATACCGTAAGCAGCACCTACGAAATGACTTTTATTAATTCCTTCCACTCCGCCGGTTCCAACAAAGATATTCTTGTTATAATTGGCCATTCCCACCACTTCGTGAGGAACAACTTGACCGATAGATAGAATTAAATCAAAATTTCCTTCGAGCAACAATTTGTTTACCTGAGCCGGCCATGGAAATTCCACCGCGCCACCCGAAACTTCTTTTACAAATTCTGCAGGAACAGTTCCAACTGTCACCACATCATTCCGCCAATCGTGTTCACGAATAAGTGAAGCAGGCATTTTTCCGAACATGTGCGAAATTTGATGGTCAGTCATTGGCGAGTGCGTCCCCAAAGCAGGTAACACATCGGTCAATGCTTCACCATAAAATTCCCACGTAAACTCAGTCAGTTCACCGGCACGACTTGGCAAACGCGTGTAATCAGGAGGAATAGCAAGTACCTTGTGCTTTTTTCCTATTTTTTCCAACGCTTCGAAAAGACCTTTTTTCAGGTCTTCTGCATTGAGTTCGAGTTCTGTTGAACCAATTTCGTAATACATCATATTGCTATTTACTATTCATTCATTTACCATTTACTATTTGTTAGCTCAATTCACTATTTCACTATTTACTATTTATCCGAATCTTTTGATTTGTTTCTTGTTAAATTAATCTTGTTTTTCATGGTAGTTATTGAACTAACAATGATTTTCAAAAGTTCATGATTTTCTTTCATCAAACCATCAAGTAGTTCTTGTTTAACTAATCCAGACTCAACTATTAATTCCAACCAGTACAATGTTTCATCTAACTCTTCTTCAACCATTTTCAACTTATTCAAGAAGTCTTTATCGGACTTACCCAAACACGCTGAACGATAATTTGCACCCGGTGAAGTACCGGAACGAATAATCTGATTTCCAAGAGCATTTCCCGTTTTATTATTCGGCAAACTTTCAGACAATTTAATTATTCTTAAGTACTAATGATAATTTAGTTTATACTAAAACTTCAAGGTAAATGTCACATTTTCAGTATTTTTGTCGAAATTCGAAGTATAAACTAATTAAGAGCACGTACTTAAAGCAAATACCTTCAATCGTTTTTTAAGTTCTTCACTTGTCATAAACAGGTATTAAATTAAATGGTAAATAGTAAATGATAAAATGGTAAATGACTTTATCTTTTCACCCGTGCGTTTCCGCCCCAGATGCTCCAAATCATTTCTTCATCGGCAGGTTGCGCATAATCAGTTAAGAAAGTAGTAGCAAGTGCACCTGATGCCCAGCCAAACTGTGCCCATTGTTCGGATGGCCAGCCTTTCAGAATACCATAAAGCATTCCTCCCACGAATCCGTCACCACCACCGATACGGTCAAGAACATTTATTTTCCGTGGTTCTATTACCGACCAAGTTTCACCATCAAGCATAATAGCACCCCAAAGATGTTCGTTGGTACTGATTACCTGACGCAATGTCGTTGCATAAACTGAAGCATTCGGGAAAGCTTGTTTTACACGACCAATCATACCTTTGAAACCTTCAATTTCAGCTTCGATTCCTTTACCACCAGCTTCTGGACCTTTAATTCCCAAACAAAGTTGAAAATCTTCTTCATTACCAATTAAAATATCAGCTACCGAAGCAATTTCGGTAAAAATATCGCGCAATTCTTTGTCGCGACCTTTCCAGAATGAAGCGCGGTAATTCAAGTCAAATGAAATACGTGTTCCGGTTTTCTTGGCATAACGGGCTAATTGTAAGCAAAATTCACTTGTTTCAGATGACAAAGCGCCAATCAACCCTGAAAGATGCAAAATTTGAACGCCTTCTTTTACAAAAATACGTTCCAAATCAAAATCTTTTACGTTTAGCGTACGGCCAACTTCACCGGCACGGTCGTTCAAAACGCGAGGACCACGGGTTCCAAAACCACTATCGGCAATATTGAATTGATGACGATAACCCCAAGGATCACCCTGAGCCACTTCCGGACCTTCATAATCCATGTGGCGACTTTTCAAATCGCTTTTAATCAGTTGTGCAATTGGACTGTCTTTTACAAAAGTAGTCAACACTTTTACAGGAAGTCCTAAAAAGGAAGAAATGCTGGCAACATTTGTTTCAGCACTGGTTGCCTGCATTTCAAATAATTTACTGCTGTGAACAGGTTGTCCATTCACCGGTGTGATGCGAATTCCCATACTGGTAGCCACCATCAATGAGTATTTAAAGTCTTTTTTTAATTCTATCATAATGTTTGTTGGCCCCCTAACCCCCTAAAGGGGGAATTTCGGCAGGCAAATTAAAAGGTTATTATAATTTTTATTTCAGTCTTTAATTCCCCCTTTAGGGGGTTAGGGGGCTGATTATTAAATACAAAAAACATCAAAACCACCATCAATAACGGTAAGTGTGCCTGTTACAAATTTAGAAGCTTCACTGGCTAACCAATGTAATGTGCCAAATAATTCATCAGCTTCTCCTAAACGACCGAATGGTGTATGAGCAACGATAGATTTTCCTCTTGGGGTTGGAGTTCCATCAGGATTAGTCATCAACGCACGGTTTTGTTCGGTTAAGAAAAATCCTGGTGCCATTGCATTTACACGGATTTTTTCGCTGAATTTGCTAGCCATTTCAGTAGCTAAGAATTTAGTAAAGTTTGTTACCGCAGCTTTAGAGGCACCGTAACCAACTACACGAGTCAACGGACGAATAGCCGATTCGGAAGAAATATTGATAATACTTCCTTCTTTTTGATCAACCATGATTTTACCAAATACCATACATGGCAATACGGTTCCAAACAAGTTCAAATCAACCACTTTTTCAAACGCATCAATCTGAAGATCAAAAATAGTTTGGTCAGGACCAATAGTTGCACCGGCCATATTTCCACCGGCAGCATTTACTAAAATGTCAATTCTACCAAAAGCAGCAACAATATCTTTTGCATTTTGCTCCAATGATTCTTTGTTAAGAACATCAGTATTTAAATAAAGAGCTTCACCACTTTTTGATTTAATTTTTTCAACCAATGCTACACCAGCATCTGCTCTATCTAAAATAACGACTTTACAACCTTGTTCAGCCATATATTCTGCCATTCCTCTACCAAGGATACCGGCTCCACCAGTGATAACAATCACTTTACCTTTTACATCGAATAAGTTTTTCATATTCTTTATTTTTAATATTAATAATTTCTATATTTTTTTTGCTTAAGCCTTTGCCTGAGCCTTATTATCCTACAAATTAAACAGGCGTTTTAAATGACGTTCGTAAATATTTTCTTCGACACAAGAACCAATAACATCTGCGTATTTTTCCAACAAATTGTTGTAAGTAGCACCCATTTCGGAAGCAACTTTATAAGCCACATGAATTAACTGGCGGAAATTTGGATTATAATCCGGATGTCCGGGAATATGCCGAAGTGTGTTTGCAAATTTTTCACTTGTCCAGGCATTTACTTCTTCAACCGACGGAAGTTTTGATTCGTCAATGTCAATAACATCGGCATAAGGCGCACACAATTCGTCTTTACGATTGAAAGAATTGGCATAAATTTGTTTAGCCAAATCAAGAGCTTCACCGCCTGCAACTGCCAATCCGATAACTTCTTCGAGCCATGTTGTACCGGCAGTTTTTACATGAAGTCCTTTATCGTATTTCTTAATAACTTGTGCCATAATAGGATAAATGGAGAATTTATCACTTCCTGAATGGATGCTCAATTTCAATTCTTCCGGCAATCCAAATTCTTTAACGGCAAAATCGATGACCAAAACATCTTCCTCAAATTCTTTTGCAAATTGATCTATGTTACCTGTATAATCAACACCTTTATTGAAACGTCCGGTAAATTTCGGAGCAATAGTTTGAGCAGGAACACCTTTATTGGCGAGCATTTTCAAAATAAATAATAATTCGATTGGAGTTTGTGGAGTTTCTACCTCATCCATCGAAACTTCTGTAACAAAATTGCCTTCGCCTTTTTCGGTTTTCAAAAAGTTATAAATATCGGCTGCTTGTTGTGTCGCAGCTAAAAATTTACCAGCAATTTTCTCCAAAAAATCTTTTGTGACAAGGAGTGGATGTTCTATACCCGGAATAACTAAATTTCCAAGATATTTATCACAGGATGAAACAAAAAACTTAATATCTTCGGCTTTGCTTTCTTTACCTATAAACGATGCCACATCCAGGGTGAAAAAATCGGAAGATTCAACAAATGGAGCTACATTACCGAAATTAATATGGTCGGCATCAACAAAATATTTTCCGGTAAAACCCAAAGCAGCAACTGCAGCATCAGCTTCTTTTCGAACGTCTGCAGGATAAGAATGAACATAGGTATGTTCGCGATTCGATTTGTTCCAAACCGGACTAATATCTAAACCTGATTTATTCGCTTTCATAATTGCCCGAAGTTGAGCCTCACCCTGATGCGAAAAACGGTCACCAAGCCCCATACTATATTTTCCTAATTTCATAATAGATAAATTTAAAATGTCGTTATGTTGTTGTTATTTAAATCCGTATCTTAAATATATTCGCTGAATTTAATGTAGTCTTCAATATTTTCTTTCATTAACAGGTCAATTGGAACATAATTGATTTTTTTTATTCCCTGACGGAAAATAAGTTCCCGACACATATCCCGAACCGTAAAATAGGCTTGTTTATCTGGTCGCTGTGCAATTAAGCAATTAATAATTCCTTGTTGCAGATATACAACGTTTTGATCAAGCAAATCGTAACCAATTAAACGAACTTTAGTTTGATTTAACGCATCAAGGTGCATTGCAAGACAGTAAACCCTGGAATTAAAAGTTATTGCTGCTTTAATATTAGAATAAGTCAAAAAAGCCTGATTTAATGCAATTCTGTTTGAAGTTTCATCATTATTATCAAATTCAACATGAATAAGTTCGAGTTTATTTTCGAGTTTATTATCCTGAATATAGTGCATAAAGCCTTTGTTTCGGGATAAAGTCTGATTTGAAACAGAACCTTTTCGCCGATTCCTGATGACCAAAACCTGAGATCCTTCATCCAATGAATTCAATAGCAACTTAGCAGCAATATAACCGCTTTTAAATGAGTTTTGTCCATAATAGGTCAGAAATTCGGTTTCTTCAATCATGGAGTCAATAAACGAAAATGGAATATGACGCTTTGTTAATTCAGTTATAAAGTCCAGGGTTTCATTTCTAAAAATCGGCGAGATAAAAACTGCATCAGGATTATTTTGAAGGATATTATTTGATTCATTTACAAAAGATTGTGGATCATATTGATTATAGTATTGTTTTTCAATATGCACATTGTAGTGCAAGAAATCCTGTGCCGCCAGATCAAACCCTTTATCCACACGTTCCCAATACTCGCCCTGTTGGAAAACCGGGAATAAACATACAAACCAATATTGCTTTTTGGAAGCCAATGAACGTGCCAATAGATTAGGCGAATAATTTATTTCATCAAGGACCTTCTTTACTGCTTCTAAGCTTTTTGCAGAAACATCTCCCCGATCGTGAAGCACCCTGTCAACAGTTCCTTCGGATACACCGGCCAGCACTGCAATATCTTTAATGCGGATTTTGTGTGATTTTTCTACCATTATAATAGATGATTAGTATTCCGTGTTCGTACACAACAATAACTTGGCACAAAAGTAATACATATTTTGTAAATATAAAATTATTCGTATCTTCGTGGGCGAACACGAAAGTCTTTTTTTTACTATTTAAAAATTTTATGTTGTTCATTCAGTTTCATTTATAAAAGCACTTATAATAATATTGAACTGAATTTTCTTGAAAAACATATTAAAAAACATATATTTTGGCCTTTATCAAGTCTATTTCAACCCATTTTCGGGTTGTTTTATTCCAAAATTGAAGATTTCAAGCATTCTAAAACTGTTAAATATTCAATTTCAATTCTGACTAATTACAAAAGGATACAATCATGAAAAACTTCTTAGACGAGAATTTTATTCTTCAAACCGAAACAGCTCAAAAACTTTATCACGAACATGCTGCAAAGCAACCTATTATTGATTATCATTGTCATTTAGTACCCTCGATGGTGGCAAACGATCATCAATTTAAATCACTCACAGAAGCATGGTTAGGCGGTGACCATTATAAATGGCGTGCCATGCGTACCAACGGTATTAGCGAAGAATTTATCACCGGAAAGAATACTTCCGATTGGGAAAAATTTGAAAAATGGGCGGAAACAGTGCCTTATACCATGCGTAACCCGTTGTATCACTGGACTCATTTAGAACTTAAAACTGCTTTTGGAGTTGAAAAATTACTTTCTCCTAAAACTGCGCGAGAAATTTATGATGAATGTACTGCCAAATTGAATACTCCTGAATATTCCGCCCGAAACCTGATGCGTAAATACAAGGTGGAAGTGGTTTGCACTACTGACGATCCGATTGACACGCTTGAACATCATATTAAAACCAAAAAAGATGGTTTTGAAGTGAAAATGTTGCCAACCTGGCGTCCTGACAAAGCAATGGCAGTTGAAAATTCTACTAATTTCCGTGGGTATGTTCAACAATTATCGGAAGCTGCCGGAATTAGTATTTCAACTTTCGACGAACTAATTCTGGCATTGCGCAAACGTCAGGATTTCTTTGCCGAACAAGGCTGTAAACTGTCCGACCATGGAATTGAAGAATTTTATGCCGAAGATTATACCGATGCTGAAATCAAGGCTATCTTCAACAAAGTATATGGCAGTCAGGAACTTACTCACAGTGAAGTATTGAAATTCAAATCGGCGATGATGGTTATTTTTGCCGAAATGGATTGGGAAAAAGGCTGGACACAACAATTCCACTACGGAGCTATTCGGAATAACAATACCCGTTTGTTCAATCAATTAGGACCGGATACTGGTTTTGATTCAATCGGCACATTCAATACTGCCAAAGCTTTGTCGAAATTCTTAAATAGATTAGATTCGCAAAACAAACTGGCAAAAACTATTCTATATAATTTAAATCCGGCTGATAATGAAATGATTGCTACTATGATTGGTAGCTTTCAGGACGGAACAGTTGCTGGCAAAATCCAGTTCGGGTCGGGCTGGTGGTTCCTCGATCAGAAAGACGGGATGGAAAAACAAATGAATTCCCTTTCGGTACTTGGTTTGCTGAGCCGGTTCGTTGGAATGCTCACCGATTCCCGCAGTTTCCTCTCCTACCCTCGTCACGAATATTTCCGTCGCACGTTGTGTAATCTGATTGGAAATGATGTGGAAAACGGATTGTTACCTTATCAGGAATTAGATTTTATTGGAAAAATGGTAGAAGATATAAGTTATAACAATGCAAAAACGTTTTTTAATTTCTGATTTCAATCAATAAGTACACTAAATTTGTCATTTTTTGAACAAATAAGTGATAAATTAAAAGTAATTTTGCCTCGAAATTCAAAAAAATAGAAGTACTTTTGGTCGACCAATTAAAAAACCATTTAATAACAAATCAGGAAGAAAACAATGAGTAAAAAGATTGTAACTTTTGGAGAAATTATGCTTCGGTTGGCCACACCGGGTTTCGAACGATTTAGTCAGGCAACCCAATTCACGGCCACTTTTGGTGGCGGTGAAGCAAACGTGGCTGTTTCACTGGCAAATTACGGGTTGGAAACCGAGTTTGTGACACGTTTACCCAAAAATGACATTGCCGAATCATGTATCATGAATCTTCGTAAATACAATGTTGGAACAAAAGAAATTTTGCGTGGCGGCGATCGTGTAGGCATCTATTTCCTCGAAACCGGAGCAGTTGCCCGTGCCAGTAAAGTGGTTTACGATCGTGCAAATTCTTCCATCGCTGAAATTAAACCCGGAATGGTTAACTGGCGCGAAGTGTTCAAAAGAGCCGATTGGTTTCACTGGACCGGCATCACTCCTGCCCTGTCGCAAGGTGCTGCCGATGCCTGCCTCGAAGCAATTCAGATTGCTAACGAAATGGGAATCACCGTTTCAACTGACTTGAACTATCGCAAAAACTTGTGGAAATATGGTAAAACTGCCGCAGAAGTTATGCCTGAATTGACAGCCGGCTGCGATGTAATTCTTGGAAATGAAGAAGATGCGGAAAAAGTATTCGGCATTAAACCGGAAGGATTTGATGTGGCTCACACTGGTGGTGAAGTGGATGCAGCCGAATTTGAATCGGTTTGTACGCAAATGATGGCAAAATTTCCCCGCGCTAAAAAAGTGATTATCACACTTCGTGGTTCAATTAATGCCAATCATAACACCTGGGGCGGCGTTCTTTACTCAAACGGAACATTATATCAATCAAAACGTTACGATATTACTCATATTGTTGATCGCGTTGGTGGTGGCGATTCGTTTATGGGCGGTTTAATCTACGGTTTGCTTACTTATACCGGCAACGACCAGAAAGCACTCGAATTTGCAGTGGCAGCTTCGTGCTTGAAACATACCATCTACGGCGATTACAATTTGGTAACAGTTGCTGAAGTGGAAGGGCTTATGGGTGGCGATGGCTCAGGACGGGTAGTTCGTTAACTCACGATTTACAATTTAAAAATGTACAATTGACGATTGACTGCGAAAAGTAAATTGTTTAAATCAAAATATCTTAATTCAATTGTAAATCTTTAAATCGTAAA
>JADGPS010000021.1 GCA_017882285.1 Paludibacter sp.
GTCGTGAGACAGTTCGGTCCCTATCTGTTGTGGGCGCAGGAAATTTGCGAAGGTCTGACACTAGTACGAGAGGACCGTGTTGGACGAACCTCTGGTCTATGGGTTGTTCCGCCAGGAGCACTGCCCAGTAGCTACGTTCGGTTTGGATAAGTGCTGAAAGCATCTAAGCACGAAGCCATCTTCAAGATTAGATTTCCATTGAGGGTCGTCGAAGACTACGACGTTGATAGGTTACAGGTGTATAACAGAAATGTAGAGCCGAGTAATACTAATTGCCCGATAGCTTTTTTTAGACCTTATGGTATGGTATAGCTATTTTTATGAACTATTTTCTCTCTTTTTCAATGTCAAACCTATACAGAGGTAAGAGGCAAGAAAGTAAGAGGTAAGGAATATGCGCAAGCAAGTTACTTACTCCTTAGACACTTACTTCTTACTTACTGCAACCTAATTTAGGTGGTTATAGCGACAGGGTTCCACCTCTTCCCATTCCGAACAGAGAAGTTAAGCCTGTCCACGTCGATGGTACTGCTGCAAAGTGGGAGAGTAGATAGCCGCCGTTTTTTTAAAGCCTCATGTAAAGTAATTTACTTGAGGCTTTTTTGTTGGGATGAAATCAAGTGAACAAGGATTAAAAAAAACTGCCTCAAATTTTATTTTGAGACAGCATCTTTTGTTTAATTTAAAAACCATTCAACGAACTGATTGTCTTTAATTTGCGTAATCCGATAAGTGGAAGCAAATTGTATAATCTTTTGTAATGTTTCTGTTTTAGGTTGAAATTGTTGACCGTCTTCAAGCCATTGTTTTACAGAAATTAAATCAGTTTTGGTTAGCGGAGTAGAAAATTTTTGCATAGGCTTCTTTAAAATTTTAGAAGTATATTACTAAAACGAAAGTGAATGCAAAATAGTATATTTTCTTTTAAAAAATTATTTCAGTTCCAGATAAACATCTTTCTCGGCAGCTATTCGGCGCATATTCAATAAAGCATAACGCATACGACCAAGAGCAGTATTAATGCTTACATCAGTTTTTTCAGCAATTTCTTTAAAACTCATATCTTCGAAAAAGCGCATACGAATTACTTTTTGTTGCGATGGAGGCAGTAAATCAATCAAGTGTATAACATCAGCTAACACTTGTTCGTTAGACATTGTATCTTCCACACTTTTTTCAGAAAGCTTGGCGTTGTTCACAATATCGTAATCCACCGCATCGGCCGAGAACGTATTTTCATTCTTTTCGCGACGGAAATGGTCGATAATCAAATTGTGTGCAATCCGGTTAATCCAGGCCAAAAACTTACCTGATTCGACGTAACGCCCCAATTGAATGGTTGCAATTGCTTTAATAAAGGTGTCTTGAAAAATATCTTCGGTGAGATCCCTATTACGAACAATCAAATAAATATAAGTATAAACTTTTGATTTGTATCGCAATAATAGAATTTCAAACGCCTTATTATTTCCTGTTTCATACAATTTTACCAATTCGTCATCGGTTAATTGATCCACATTTTTCATTACTTTTAATTTTGAGGTTCAAAGTAATTCTCGGCAATAGGCGTTTAAACTTTAGAGGTTAATAGAAATATTTGGACTGCAAATATAAGAAATGTATTTTAAAGAAAAAACTTTTATGTAGTTTTTTTGCAAAATAAGGAATATTAATTCAATATTGTCGTTAAATAAAACAAAATATTAACTGTAAGTAGTAATTAAGTTATTGAATATCAATTAAATAAAATTTATCACTCTTTACTTTTTAAAACCTCGATATTTTGTTTCAATTTAACAAATCCGGCTCGTTTAATGGCTGAATGTTTGAAAGTTAGACTGAAATTTTCATCCGTAAGTTGTTTCCATGCTTCCGAATTCCAATTTAACATATCAAAAGCAGGAATTAATTCAGTATGGACATTTTGTTTTGCCCATTTTTTATTCCAGGGACAAACATCGGCACAAATATCGCAACCAAAAGCACATCCTGAAAGTTTTGATTGAAATTCAGTTGGGATGTCATTTTTATTTTCGATTGTAAGATATGAAATACAACGACGCGCATCTAATGAACTGTCTTCTAAAGCTTTGGTTGGACAAGAAACAATACATTTTGTACAAGTTCCGCATCGTGCAGGAATTACTGAATCATATTCTAATTCTATATTAAGCATTAAAATACCAATAAAAGTATATGACCCTAAGTCCGGATGAATTAATTGGGTGTGTTTGCCAATCCAACCTAAACCGGCACGCTGAGCCCAACGGCGTTCAAGTACCGGCGCAGAATCAACAAACGAATGTTGATAATCGGACGAAATACAATTTGAACCAAATAATTCACAGATTTTCTTTTCAAGCTCGCTTAACTTTGCCTTTAGAACTGTGTGGTAATCTATCGCAGAATAAGCATATTTGGCAATTTGTGGAGCGGAGGAAATTTGTTTTTGATCAGGAAAATAGTTCATTAAAACAACAATTACCGATTTGCATCCGGGAACTAATTTTCGTGGATCAATTCGTTTCTCAAAATTACGCTCCAGATAATGCATATCAGCATGATGACTGTTAGCCAGCCATTGTATCATAAATTCGGCATCCTCAGTTAATGCTTCAGCTTTTGCTATTCCACATGCATCAAAACCTACTGAAAGTGCCGCTTGTTTAATGGATAACATAATTTACATTGATTTTAAACATGCTTTGTCAGAAAATCAATTTTATTTTAGATAGTTAATACCGAAAATTTTTCAACTTAGATTATGCTATCGTAAATTCTTTTCGATTTCTTGAGGAAGTTGGTCAAACCCATAATCTCGACCTATAATTGTTCCTTTTCTGTCCATCAAGAAAGTAGTAGGAATGGAAGAGATGTTATATGAAGCTATATATTTTGTGTTTGGACCGTTTTCGTCACGAACGCAAATCCAGGGAATATTTTCAACAGATTGTTGCCAAAGTAATTTGTTTTGATCCACCGAAATCTGGTAAATTTCAAAACCACGACTATGATATTTTGTATATAATTCTCTCAGAGCAAAAGTATAATCAATGCTTCCTTTCATTTCGTAAGCCGAAAAGTCGATTAAAATAACTTTACCTTCCAATGATGAAAGCTTTTTCTCAACGTTATTTTTATCAGGTAAAATAATATTGATATAACCGGCTCCGGCTTTTGCCAGGATTTCATTCCATGCTTCTTTATCTATTTGTTTTCGTTCAGTCTTGATGGCATCCATTACTAAACTATAAAGGTTTTTAGTTCGCTCATATTCCGGCATATAAACGTTAAATGACGTTGCAACTGCTGCACAGTAAGGTTTATCAGCTTTAACATAAGGTGAAAACATATAAGTGTCATTTATCTTCTGATAAAGAGCAAAATATGAGGCTATTGAACGTGGATTTTGAAGAATTAATTTTCGAGCCATTTCTTTATGTATTTCAATATCTTTCTCAATATCAGCAATTTTTACATTCTGAACAGTAACACTCATAGCAGGGGAAATATCATTAACTTTTCGTTGAATATCCATGACTGATTTTCGCAGTTTCTGAATTTGCAATGAAGTTTCGGAACCGGTCAACAAGTATTCGGTGGCAAAATTGTCAGATTTGGCTTCAATTGATATATCTTCACAAGAATCAACGGCAAAAGTGATGATTTTATCGGCTAATCGTAATCGATAAAAATCAGGATAAGTCGGTCTTGCAGATTTAAATGTGAATTCTCCATTTGCATTTAGCTTTACCGAATCCAGAACCGTGGTTTTCATTAGTCCGGCGTGTTCGAAATAAAGCATTTCACCTTTTGCATCATTTACTTTTCCACTGATATGAAATTTATCATGTTGTTTGCAGGAATACAGTACAGATAATATAAGCAATAAAATGAGTATCTTTTTCATTGATAGAAAGCTTAGTTCGTTTTAAACTTGTAATTCACTTGAGCCAATTGTTCATTTGCTTCAACAATTTTTTTTTTCAAATTTTCTTTATATTGAACTAATTTATGTTGCAACTTTTCATCAGTAAGAGCTAACATCTGTACTGCTAAAATGGCCGCATTCAATGAGGCATTAATTCCAACAGTTGCAACCGGAATTCCGGGAGGCATCTGAACGATAGCCAGCAATGCATCTATTCCGTCGAGAGAAGCATTTATAGGCACACCAATCACGGGAATGATTGTCATAGACGCAATTACACCGGGTAAGTGAGCCGCCATTCCTGCTGCCGCGATAATTACTTCAATACCATTCTCCCGAGCTTGGGTTGCAAATTTTTCAACTTCACGCGGAGTTCGGTGTGCCGAAAGAGCATTAATTTCGAAAGGAATTTCAAACTCATCAAGTATAGCAGCTGCTTTTTCCATAACGGGTAAATCGGACGTGCTGCCCATAATAATGCTTACTCTGGGTTTCATAGAAGTGTAATTGTTTAATTGATTGACTGATAAAAAGACTCTTTTCTTAATTTTTAAATTAAGTTCCAATCAATATTTCATAATCGGCTGCCGAAAGTAATGAATTGAGTTGAACTGCATCAGAAATTTCAATTTTTACCATCCAACCTTTGCCATACGGATCGTCATTAACTAATTCAGGATTAGATTCTAATTCTTCATTGAATTCCAAAACTGTGCTATCAACCGGTAAATAGAGATCTGAAACCGTTTTAACAGCTTCAACAGTTCCAAACACATCGCCTTCTTTTAGGGATTCACCAACAGTTTCAACTTCTACGAAAACAATTTCTCCCAATTCGCTTTGTGCATAATCGGTAATTCCTACAAAAGCTGAATTGCCTTCGACTCGAATCCATTCATGTTCTTTTGTGTACTTTAAATTTACTGGTACGTTCATAATAATAAGACTTTAAATTTTGAGTTATATTTTGTTGATATTAAGTTGACATAAAACCGGATAATGATCAGAATAATTCACTTTGTCAGTTTTAAATTGAATAGATGTGAATGCGCTTGAGTCATAAAGCACATAATCGATACGAAATCCATAAAATGACTCTTTGAATGTCCACCCGAATCCGTTTCCGGTTTCAGAAAATGCATCTTTTAGATTTCCTTTAACTTTAGTATAAGCATAAGAAGCAGGAACATCATTAAAATCGCCACATACAATTACTTTATGAGGTGACTCGGCAATTAATTTAGCAACAATGTCGGCTTGATGTGCTCTGAGTTTATAAGTTGCGCCGAGTTTGTGAGAAAAATATTGTGTCATTTCGGCTAAACTATCAGCATCAAATTTATTTTTTAAGCGGATAGGCTTTGATTTATCTGATTCTGTTATTCCATTGGATTCCAAATGGTTGTTGAATAAACGAATAATTGTTCCATTTACATTGATGTCGGTATAAATTGATAAATTTGAGATAGATGGATATTCAATCCGATGTCTGCTAACAATTGGATACATTGAAAAAGTAGCAATTCCATAAAAAATATTGCTTACTTTTCCTTTATATTCAATATGTTTATACGGGTATTTGCTGAAAATGCGTATTATATCTTTAAGAGTAAGAAATTGTTTATCTGTGCTTACTTCAAATTCTTGCAGACAAACTATATCGGCATTTGATTCAATAACATATTGCATTACATTATTATGCTTTCGGGGAGTGTCTTTTACTAAATCTCCGCTCACCTTCGTATTATAAGTCAGTAAATGTAAAGGGTTTGTGGATTTGATGGGTTCGGTTTTACCAAAATGTACCGGAAAATTATTGCTGATTTCGTTTGCCGATAAGAGCATAAGACTTAGCGAAAGTAGAAAAGTCCATTTTCGTGTTATCAGCCAGAATAAAACAAACCCTAAGTTTATAATTATAATAATTGGATAGATAAGAGCAAAGTAGGCGGGAAAAAGCAATTTTTCAGGACTTACAACAGTTCCTATCAAAGTTAACAACAAGAAAAAAGCTGCAACAATATTTGTCACAAGCATTATCCATTTTACTAATTTCTTGCCAAACATAAACTTGATTCATTCATAATTTGTAATTCAAATTATGAATTACAAATTAGTTTTTATTTCCCTGTTCAAATAATCTTTTCTTTTCTTCGACAGATAGACTTTCGTATCCGGAAGTTTTGATTTTGTCTAGAATTTTGTCAATTTCAGCTATTGTACGGGCTTTATTCACATTGAATTCGGCGTCGGTCATAGGTGCTTTACTCCTATTTTTATTACGCTTTACTTTTAATTTCCGTGGTCTGAAAATATTATTAATGGCATCCAAAATGTAGTTTAACCCTCGAGTCAAATCTTTACCTTGTCGCAAAGATACAACAAATAAATAACCTGCCAAAGCTCCTCCTAAATGTGCAAGTTCACCACCTCCATTGCTGGATGTTATGCCAAAAAAACTTGTCAGAATTGCCACTAATGCTATATATTTGAGTTTTACACCACCAATAAACATCAATTGCATTTCCATGTTCGGCGAACAAAAAGCTGTAGCTACAATGATAGCCATGATAGAGCCGGAAGCTCCTAATAATAAGCTTTGGTGAAAAATTGGGGAATAGTATGGAAACAGATTGAAAGCTGCAACATAAAACAAAGCAGCAACCAGTCCACCCAACAAATAAAGTCCTACTAATTGTTTTTCAGAATAAAACATCAGGAATATTTTACCAAACCAAAAAAGAGTCAGCATATTGAAGAAAATATGCATAAAGCCTTCGTGTAAAAACATATAAGTTATTGGAGTCCAGACGCGATAAAGTAATTGACTTAAATCTGCCGGAATTGCCAGATAAGACAATATAAAACTACCTGAAATGTTGAATAGTAAAAGTAGTATTATAACTAATTTCAACAAAATAAATACACTTACATTGATATAAATCAGTTTAATAACTGAATTCCCCTGTTTGAATGTCAGACTGATATTTTCCAAAAAGTTCATATAAAATCGACTTAAAGAGTACTTTTTCTTTTCCAGTATAAAATTAAAATTGCACCAAATAACATTCCGCCTAAATGAGCGAAATGAGCAACACTATCGCCCGAAAATTGAGCTACACCGAGAAATAGCTCGGCTACACCATAAATTAGAACAAATATTCTGGCTTTAATAGGAATTGGGAGGAATAATAACATGAGTTTAGCTTCGGGGAAAAGCCATCCAAAAGCCAACAACAACCCAAAAACAGCCCCAGAAGCTCCAACTGTTATTGGTAAATTAAGAAACATTCGTTTCATTTCTATTAACGCAGGGGCATCTAACGAACCAATATTTTCCAATCTGAAATAATGGCTTAAAATATCTTGATGGTTTAGTAAAGCATTGACTGAATTAGTTGAAATTGCTTCATTTAAAGCTGTTACTACCGACTGATATTCAATTGTCCAAAAAAGTTGCTGAACAATTCCGGCTCCAATGCCTGTAAGTAAATAATAAAACAAAAAACGCTTGGTTCCCCATAAATTTTCCAAAACCCCTCCAAACATATATAAAGCAAACATATTAAAGAAAATATGCTCAAAACCACCGTGCATAAACATGTATGTAACAAGTTGAGCCGGATTAAATTTAGAAGATGCCCAATAGTGCATTCCTAAGATATCAGTCAGATCGACATTTACTCCCATGCGACTAAATAATCCGGGAGTAATACTGCTTGCTAACCACAATATAATATTAATTGCAATTAAATTTTTCACTACCGGTGGTATCGAACTCAGAAAAGATGATTTATAGTTGTTCATATTTAAAATTTAAGAAAAATAAAATGAATAAATAACATATTCTTGGTGGCAGTTTTTCAACCTTTGAATCAAAAATCTAAAAAATTTCTTGAATTCAAATAAGGATAATATTTAAAAATTAAGCTCAGAATGCTTTAAAGACAGTATTTTGTCGGACAAAAGTAGTAAAAATCACCTCAAAAACATGTTTTCTAACATATTTTTCGAAAAGATGTAAAATAAACTGTTTTTTTTTAATTTAAACGCTTGTATATTATATACAAACCACTACATTTGCAAAATCAAAATCTATGTTTTTATAGTTTCTAATAAAAAATCAAAATCTTATGAACAAAGCAGAATTAATCAATGCCATCGCTGCTGAAGCAAATCTTAGCAAAGTTGATGCAAAAAAAGCTCTTGACGCAGTAGTTAAAAGTGTATCTAACGCCCTCGTTGCAGGCGACAAAGTAAGTTTAGTTGGCTTCGGAACTTTCTCAGTTGCAGTTCGTGCAGCTCGTCCGGGGATTAACCCAGCTACAAAACAACCCATTAAAATTGCAGCTAAAAAAGTTGCTAAATTCAAAGCTGGAGCTGAATTAACAGCATCTGTTAATTAAGATTTAGTGCATTGAAATTACAAGAAAGGAATATGTAATCATATTCCTTTCTTTTAGTACAGAATAAAGAAAATTAATTTATAAATAAATTGATTCGGCAATTTTATCGGCAGTTTGTTTCCCTTTTAAATCTTCCACTAATTTTAAAGCAAACTGTAAGGCAACTCCTGCTCCTTTAGCTGTGCTGATAAAAGTAGATTTTACTAATTTCTCTTTCGACAGAATTGCTCCAGTCAATTGATTCTCAAATCCGGGATAACAAATTGCCTCTTTCCCATTTAATAATCCCATTTTACCCAAAATAGAAGGAGCTGCGCATATTGCAGCAATATTTTTATTTTTGTTTGCTTGGTTTTGCAACAATTTTTTCAATCCTTCGTGATTATCCAGATTTTTAGTTCCCGGCATACCACCTGGTAAATACAATAAATCATTTTCAGAAAAATCGGTTTCAGAAAACAATTTATCGGCGAAAACGGAAATATTGTGAGTTCCCGTAACTAATTTTTGGTCTGAAATAGAGATAGTTGTAACATCAATATTGGCTCGTCTAAATATATCAATTGGTGCTATGGCTTCAATTTCTTCAAATCCATCTGCCAAAAATACAAATACTTTCATGTGTTTGGTTTTGTTTTATTGTAATTTGTAATTATAAGTAATATAGCCAGTTTCAATCCTTTTGCCGGAAGTAAAGCGCGTCTTATTTGCAGCTGAAATGGCATCTTTCCGCATTTCTGAGTCCGAAATGGTTGTTGGTGAACCGATTGATGCACTTGTAACATTTCCGCTTTCATCAACTCTGATATTGACAGTAATTTTGCCTTCAATGTCTTTCGGGTAATTTGGTTTTACAGGATCACCATAATAGTTCCTTGTCCCAAGTTTCAAAGTGAACCCAACTCCTGAATTCCCTTTTCCGGCAGGATTTCCCTGAATTCCATTGCCCGATCCGGAGCCGGTACCTTTTCCTGTACCTGTGCCGTTTCCGCTTCCTGTTCCGCCTCCCGAGCCGTTATTCCCGAATAAACCATTTACAGCATTTGCTCTATTGATGGCTATCTGTTCTTTTCTTTTTTGTTCGCCAATTCGTTTATTGGTTTCGAATTGTTGAACTCGGATTGCTTCTTGTTCCTTACTAACACGCTCTTTCTCTTTTTGTTCTGCAATAGAAACAGAATTTTCTTTTTGAGTAAAAATGTTTTGATTTGAAGGTTTTGATTCTGTGACAGTTGCTTTTGTTCTTGAAACAGCAATTTCATTCGTTTTTGTTTTTACGCTTGCAGTAGCTACTTCATTGCCACCTCCACCCGCATCGAAACTATCACCGAAACTGACCAGGAAACCTTCATTTTCAGTTGAACTCGGTACTGATAAAACAACGAGCCATAAAACAAGGAATAAAATTGAGCTGGATAAAGTGGAGCCAATTAGACCATATAATTTTGATTTCTTCACGCTGCTTTTTTTGGCTTATTTGAATAGGTTTTAATATTTCAGAAATTTCTCAAGAGAATTATCAAACTTCGTACCGTTTTTTTTAAAATTTATAATTACTCTAACTGTTTTTTGTACCGTTTTATTGTTTCTTCGAGTCCAAAATAGATTGCATCGGTAATAAGAGCATGACCGATTGATACTTCATCTAACCAGGGTATTAAAGTATGGAGGTAGGCAAGATTTTGTAGACTTAAATCGTGTCCGGCATTCAAACCTAATCCAAGTTTTTTCGCCAGTTTGGCAGCTTCAACAAAGGGTGCCACCGCCTTCTCTCTATCTTTCGGATAGTTAGTAGCGAAAGGTTCTGTATATAGTTCCACCCTGTCAGTACCGGTTTTAGCAGCAAATTCGATGTTTTTCAAGTCGGTATCAATAAAAATGGAAACACGAATTCCAACGCTTTGAAAATCAGCAACAACATCTTTCAAAAAATCGAAATTCTTCAAGGTATCCCAACCCGCACTGGATGTGATAGCTTCCGGTGAATCAGGAACTAAAGTTACCTGATGCGGTTTAACCGATTTTACCAATTTGATAAATTCAGGCGAAGGATAACCTTCTATATTAAATTCGGTTTTCAGAATCAGGCGTAAATCCCAAACATCCTGATACCGAATATGGCGTTCATCCGGCCGAGGGTGAACTGTAATTCCTTGTGCTCCAAATCGCTCACAATCCAAAGCTACCTGACAAACATTGGGAATATTACCTCCCCGCGCATTACGTAATGTGGCTATTTTGTTTATATTTACACTTAATTGTGTCATTATTTTAACTATTGAGTTGAAAATTTATTTTCCTTTTTTTTTGCCACTAAAAATCAAGCTTGTAACTCTACATTAAAAAACTTGCATGTTCCATTTTCATTTAGTTCCTTTGCAATAGATTATTACAACAAAATAATTTAGTTGGCAAAAATAATTAAAAAAACCCGATGCCTGATAGTAGTTGCTTATCTTTCAATTATTTTTATACTTTGAATGTCGGAAATTAATGTTAATATGGAGTTTTTCTTTAAGGATTTAACAATTAAAATTTGAAATTTATATGAGAATAGCTGTTTTTGGAAATATATATCGTAGCGTTTTGCTTTCACATATTTTGATTTTATTTGAATATTTCAAAGACAAAGAAGTTAAACTTCTCCTTGACAAAGAATTGTTCGAATTAGTTCGAGATCATGGAAATTGTAGTATGGACTCTACTGAGATTATTGAAGACGATGATTTTCAGGCTGATATTGCACTAAGTATTGGTGGCGATGGAACTTTTTTGAATACAGCTGCAAGGATTGGGCGAAAGGGAATTCCAATTTTAGGAATCAATACAGGACGTTTAGGTTTTTTGGCCGACGTTCCAAATGATGAGATTATTCCGGCTTTAAATGCGATCATGTCTAATAAATTCAGCATTGAAGAAAGAGCATTACTTTTTGCCGAAACATCTGATGGAACAACTTTTAAATATCCTTTTGCGTTAAACGAAGTTTCTGTATTAAAACAGGATAGTTCGTCGATGATAAGCATTACAGCCAGTGTAAATGGTCAGATGGTTCACACGTATCATGCTGATGGTTTAATTCTTTCAACACCTACAGGATCAACTGCTTATTCGATGAGTGTAGGTGGTCCGTTAGTAATTCCGCAAACTCAGAATTTTATTTTGTCACCCATTGCTTCTCATAGTTTGAATGTTCGTCCTTTGATAATTCCCGACTCATGGACTATAGAACTGGAAGTTCATAGTCGAAGTTCGTGTTATTTGGTAGCATTGGACGGTCGATCGAAAATTTTGGATCAAAAAACGAAATTACAAATTACTAAAGCCGATTTCTCAATAAAAATCATTAAAGAACTGAACCATACCTTTTTTGATACTTTGAAAAACAAGTTAATGTGGGGAGTGGATAAGAGAAATTAGATAATCGGTTAATTAGTTAATTGGTTGATTTGTAGAATAGTTAATAAATTAGAAGTTGATAGAATGAGAATTGTGTTTATGGGAACACCGAATTTTGCGGTGGAAAGCCTAAAAATATTGATTAAAAATAAATATAATGTTGTTGGCGTAATTACTATGCCTGACAAACCTGCCGGACGAGGTTATAAAGTACAGTTTTCGCCTGTAAAACAATATGCTTTGGATCAAAACTTACGACTTTTACAGCCTGAAAAACTTAAAGATGAATTTTTTTTGAATGAATTAAGGAGTTTAAAAGCTGATTTACAAATTGTAGTTGCTTTCCGCATGTTACCGGAAGTTGTCTGGGATATGCCACGATTTGGAACATTTAATCTACATGCCTCATTATTACCTCAATACCGTGGAGCTGCACCCATCAATTGGGCAATTATTAACGGTGAAAAAGAAACCGGAGCAACCACATTTTTTCTCACTCACGAAATTGATACAGGAAAAATTATTCTACAAGAAAAGTTGCCAATATCTGAAACAGACAATGCCGGAACTGTGCACGACAGACTGATGGAAATGGGTGCGAAACTGATAAAGAAAACGGTTGATTTATTGATTGCCGGTGAAATAAATGCCATCGATCAATCGCAATTTATTCATTCAGAATCAGAATTGAAACCAGCTCCAAAAATCTTCAAAGAAACCTGCGAAATTGATCTGAATCAGGATGTTGAAGCGGTTTATGATTTTGTACGTGGAATGTCTCCATATCCGACTGCATGGCTTGAAATTCAATTTCCGAATCAATCCGATAAAACTGTTTTAAAGATTTTCGAAACTGAAAAAGACTTTGAAAATCACGAATTGCCAATCGGAACATTCGTTACCGATGGAAGGAAATTCGCCAAAATAGCTCTGAAAGACGGATTTATATTACTTAAATCAGTTCAGTTACCCGGTAAAAAACGGATGGAAATAGGCGAATTATTGAGGGGAATGCGGTTCTGATATGTCAATAAAATAATATGCTAATGTGCTAATGGAAGACAAATTCTGTCTTTCCATTGGCACATTGTCGTATTGGCACATTGATTTATTATTTTGCTGCAATCGTTTCTATTTCCACCAGCGCTCCCAGTGGCAAAGCTTTTACCGCAAATGCTGAACGAGCCGGACATTCGATTTGATAAACCTTTTGATAAACTTCATTCATTCCTGCAAAATCGGCAATATCCGATAAAAATACGGTTGATTTAACTACATCTGCAAAAGTATAACCTGCTTTTTTTAAAATTGCATTGATATTTGCGAACACTTGTTCAGTTTGTGAAGTAATGTCAGTAGCTTCAATTTTTCCAACACTTGGGTTGATCGGCAATTGACCTGAAATATACAAAGTTCCATTCGCTTCAACTGCTTGACTATATGGCCCTATCGCAGCTGGCGCATTTTGAGTATTTATTATGCGTTTCATTCTATATTTAATTTTACTGGTGCAAAGATAATGATAATTTGCAAATTGTAAACCTCGTCAGAATATCAGTTGTTTTTGGAAACGTTTTAATAAAATTATAAAAATAATTTTGCAATATATTGATTTGATATGTTTTAAGGCTGCTATAAATATTGTACTGAAAACAAAAAAGAGGAGACATAAGATTGTCTCCTCTTAATTTAAATCATTAATTTTTAATTGATTAATTCCCGAGATTGCAAAAAGCAGTTGGAATCTTATCACATTTCACACTGGCAATACTCGAACCGGCATTTAATTTTACACGAATTATAGCTCTGCCATTTTGCAATTCTACCACGCGGGAACCGGATGCAGTGCCAAGATTATCCATCAGTTTGCCATCGCCTGCCAATCCAAATGTTACCACATTTTTTGCATCGAGACACATTACTTTATTGGCATCAAACAATTTCACTTCAATCGTGGCGATATCGCCTGTCTGGGCAATTTTAGCCAGCGTCATTTGAACCGATTTTCCCCATTTGTCGGTTTGGTAACTTTGTTTTATTTCGTCGGTAACGGTAGTTTTTCCTTTGTGTGCAATGACTTTCAACTTATTTTCACCAGACGAATAAACGACATTCCAACGTAACCCTGCGGCAGGAAAATCCTGAGAATTGCGTTTTTTTACACCCTGACTTTTTCCGTTAAAAATCAATTCTGCTTCATCGCAATTGGAATATACTTTTACCATTTTTTCTTCACCTTCATTTCCCCAACGAACAGGCCAGCTATGTCCGTAAATATGAGCCATTGGCTTTTCTGTCCACCAGGACTGGAAAACATAATAAGCTTCTTTCTTCGTATCATCCCGCTCTACTACTCCTTTTTGGTTCACATAAGGAATGGGATTATCCGGCCGAACTGGCGTGGAAAAATCTTTAAAAGTCCAGAAAGCAGCTCCGGTAAGATTAGGCATGGTTTCCTGTTCTTTTAAATGCCATTCGAAGAGGTTGCAGATATACGATTCACTCCAGTCACCATCTTTCGAAACACGGGCAGCTCCGCCAAAACGCGCTGCATCTCCGTTACGTTCGTCAACTCCATCGCCTGTTTTTATAAGACTCAACGCACTGTCGGGAGTTTCTGAATGACGACCGGCATGACTGTCACCTCCCCATTCGGCATGGAAAAAATGTTTTACGGTTTTCATTTCTTTTTCAGTCATCTCTTTGTATTCGGTATAAATACCCCGATACCAGCCTGCCCAAACGGAAGGCGAATATACATCGGGAATATCTTTGGCAAAATCGCATCGACGAATGGACGTTTTACGTGACGGATCGAGTTGATGTGCCAGATTATTCAACTCTGTCATAAAATTCCTTACTTCTTTTTTATCGTAGGTTGGAAAATCGCCGGGCCAATCGTTTTCATTACCCAATCCCCATAAAATAATAGCAGGATGATTACGGTGTTGTGTAATCATGTTGGTCATCATGCTGTATGCTTGATTTTTATAGCGTTCACCACCAACACCACCACGACACCACGGAATTTCTTCCCAGGCCATAATTCCAAGAGTGTCGCATAAATTAAGCGTAATCCGTGATTGTTGATAATGACCCAACCGGATAAAGTTAGCACCCATTTCTTTTATCAGAATCATTTCGTCTCGAATTTGCTTTTCGGTCATAGCTGCAGCCACACCGGCATGGTCTTCGTGTTTGTGGGTTCCACGAATGAGTAAACGGGTTCCATTCAGCATAAACGGTCCGTTATCGGTAAATTCATAATTCCGGAACCCAAAATGTTCAATAACTGTTTGTGTTCCGGCTTCGGTACTCAACGTTACTTTACAGGTATAAAGGTTTGGTTGTGCCGGCGACCAGAGCATTGGTTTCTTTAACAGGGAACTATAAACGGTTTTTTCGGTATCATCCGCTCCAATTTCCTGATTGTTGGTTACAATCGGTTTCCCTTTTGAATCCAATACTTCGATTTTCAAATTTGCTTTCGATAATGTTGATTTATTGTTTGTTTTCAAAACTATATCATATTTTCCGGCAATACCTTTTGAATCCACTTCGGAGTTTATGTTTACTCTTTCAATAGATAAAGCAGGAACATATACCAGATTCAAATAGCGATATATTCCGCCGTAAATATTGAAATCAGCCAAACTGGACGGAATCATTTCATTATCACGTGAGTTATCGCAACGGATGGAAAGAGGTACTGTTCCTTTGAAACGTTCCAATTCTGATTTATTTTGCAAAAATGCATTCACGGCATCGGTAATATCCACGGTCCATTCGTCGTAACCACCAATATGTGAACCGACTTTTGTAGTATAAACATAAACCTCGGTTTTTTGTCCTGCACCTTCGAAATGCAACAACGTTCTACCTAAATTAAACGGATTTTTAATTTCGAGTTGGGTTTTATACCATCCCGGTCCCTGATAATAATTTCCATTGGAATCAACTCCATCGCTTGCATTGAAACAATGAGGCAACGTTATATCTTCCCACACAGGAACACATTCGGGATTTCCAGGTTTTACGATTGGACGAACTGCTTCCCAGGGACTGCCCATATCACTTTTCAGGAATTTCCAGTTTTCGTTCAGTCGAATTTTGTTCTCAGTTTGGGCATTTAAGCATCCTGAAATGCTCAGGATAATGATTATCAGGTTATGAATGATGCGTTTTCTCATAATTTTTGAGTAATTAATGTTCATTTATGATGGATTTTTATAATATTAATTTGATCGTTTTTTCTGATTTTGTAGTTTTTAGTTGAATAAAATAAATTCCGTTTTTCAAACACGAAGTATCCACCTGTTTCTGATATTTTCCACTTTCCAAACTTTCATTTTGAATCAGGGTTTTGACTTTTTGACCGCCTAAATTATAAATATCAATTCCAACTGTTTCTTTTTCAGGTATATAATATTCAATTTTCAATGTTTTAGCAGTTGAATTTGGAGTTGCTTTAAATTTATTTTCATCATTCATTGAATAGGAATCTACCTTTGTCGGCGGTACTTCGTAAATTGAGAAACTATTAAACCGAACGGCTTCATCGCGCAAATCAGACGAATTCAATAAACTTCGGTAAATTCCCCATTTTGGTCTGATAAATGAATTATCGGAACGAATTGTAAGTAAATTGTTATTTGTATAGCTCAATACCGTTGTTCCATCGCTCACTTTCTTAATTGTTATTGAATAAGTGCCTCCAACATTATTTACTTTGATACGTTCGGTGGCTTCGACCCATGTATTTTCGAATAATGATAAATTTACTGAGGTAAATTTAACGGAACTCAGACTTGAACTTTCATAATAATTTAGTTCCAGCTTGTTTGGAGTTCCTTTACGTGCTGTCAATACAAAAAGTGGATCAGATTCATCTCCTCCAACTGCTTTTACTTGATGAAGGTGCGTAAAACTTGCCGATGGTTGAAAACCAGAAGGTACTTTAAATCGCCATTTATATACAACAGTTTCGCCGGAAGTGCCTTTTAAATAAGCCGGTGAAGCATCGTATGTTTTTATTTCAACCCGTTGCCGGTCGAAATTGATACAACGGTCATTATCAGGCGTAACATGAATGTAAAATTCAAATACATATTGACCTAAATCAGCATCCCAAACTTCTGCAATATGTCTTCCAAATAAGGGATGAATACATTCCGGATTTTCAACCACATCGCCACCGGTTGGTGCTAAAACGCTGTTTATCAGCTCGTAGGTATTTCCGAGTCCATCGGCTTCAAGTAAAACTTGCGAAAACCCACACACTGGAAACAAAAGAAACAACAGGGCAATTGAAATTTTAATAATTCTCATTTTTTATATTTATTTGATAACTAACAACTTGGTAGTTTTTGAAAAAGTTTGAGATTTTAATTTGGCAAAATAAACTCCACTTGATAAATCTGAAATATCAAAAGATTGATTATAGTTATCGGCGTTTTGATATTCGTTTGAAATCAGGTTTTTAATCATTTTTCCGCTCCAATCGTAAACTTGAAGACTGACATTCGACACCGATGAAAGTTGGTAACTGACTTGTAATTTATCTTTTGCAGGATTTGGATAAATTGTAAATTGATTGATATCGAAAATTGATGAAACTTCTGTAGTTGATTTTATCAATGACAATTTGTAAAACTGATTTTGCCCGTAAATTACGGTTGGATTAGGTGGAGAAACTGAGTTTGGATTATATTGCAAATAATCGCCGGCTTTAAAGTAGTACGCATCGGTCAATGTCCAAACATCCGGTGTGTACGTTTGAGAACCGGTTGTGCCATTCACCGTGCAAGTTATGGTTCCGTTTTTCATGGTAATCGTGTATGTAATTAAATCGCCCAACGACAAATTGTTGGCCAGCGTCACGCCATATTCAGACATATTGGTATCATTTGTTTTAAAACGCGCTTCGATATAACATTGTCCGGTTTTATAACCGGTCCAACGCAATTTAATCATTTCCGAAACGGTGTTACTTCCATGAATTTGACCGATAATGGTTTGCGGTTTTGCCTGAGCAACAGCCAACACTTTGCATTGCGCCGTCATGTAATGTTCGGTTGGATCATTTAAAATCCAATTTGCACCTCCGGTCATTTGCCGGAATTCAACTCGTGGATACGTTGAACCGCTGGTTGTGCCTCCATTGCTGGGAACTTTACAAACAATTGAACCATCAGTCGCATCAGTGTAAAACAAATTACTTGTATAGCCATTGGTTAAATCGGTTGCCATTATTTCTTTGAAATTATTGTTTGCATCAATTGTCTGCAATTTCCACGCACTCAAATCGAAATTTGAACCGGGAGTTAGCAATGGATTTAATGCTACTAATTTTAAACTCAGGAGCAAAATGGACGATATCAAAATTTGTTTTTTCATTTAAATTCTTGATTGATAATGAATTTACGTGAATCAAATTAAATTGTTATTCATTGTACAGTTGAAATTAACTACAATTTAAAGGATTTAGCCCAACTCATCACATTCGCTGGTACACGTTTAAAGAACAATTCATTGGCCATAAATTCCATATAAGGTTGAGTATGTTTCCAAAATGTATAATAACCTTCACACAAATAATTTAATCCCGATTCGCCGTTCGATGTTTTGATAATTCTGTTTTTAGGACATTCGCCATTACAAAGTTTCTTAAACTCGCACTGACGGCATTGTATTGGTAAAGTATCTCGCTTGTTTGCTCCAAAACGAAGTTGTTTTTGGGAAAAAACCATTTCGTAAATAGTATGCGTTTTAATGTTTCCGATTTTATATTCCGGAAAAACAAAATGATCGCATGCATACACATCTCCGTTAAACTCCATTACCGTTGCATGACCACAGGTCTCGCCAAAAATACACACTCCGGGCATTTGACCTACTGTGCCTGCTAAAGCGGCATCAAAAAGCTGAATATAATACTTACCGACATCATTTTTTATCCATTCATCAAAAATAGTTATATAAAATTCTCCGAATTTCTTTGCATTAACGGTCATTGGTGATAAAACTGCATCGTCACTTCCGTCGGGTGGCAATAGTGTCAATCCGTCGGTTCTGGTTTTTGAAACCTGTTCCACAATAGGAGAAAACTGCATATAAGCAGTACCAATTTCCTTGAAAAAGTTATAAATTTCAAGCGGATAATCTACATTATAGCTGTTAATTACAGAAAGCGTATTAAACTCAACTTCATGTTTTTGCAATAATTCTATGCCATGCATTACTTGTTCGAAAGTACCTTTACCTCCTTTGTTTTTACGGTAAACATCGTGACAATGTTCCGGTCCATCAATGGAAATGCCAATCAGGAAATTATTTTCTTTGAAAAACTTACACCACTCGTCATTAAGTAAAGTTCCATTGGTTTGCAAGGTATTATCAATTTTTCTGCCTCGACCGTATTTTCTCTGAAAGTTAAGCACCTTACGAAAAAAAGATAAATCCCGCAACAGAGGTTCGCCACCATGCCATGTAAACAAAACTTCGGGGACAGGTTGAACCTGGATATAACTTTCAATATATTTTTCAAGCGTTTCATCGCTCATTTGTAGGCTTTTGCGATTTCCATAAAGCTTTTCCTTCTCTAAATAATAACAATACGAACAATTCAAATTGCAACTCGAACCGATTGGTTTTGCCATAACATAAGTTGGCATGGAAAGTGGGTTGAATGCAATAGTCTTCATGTTTAAAATTTATTGCTTGTATAATGTTCCAAGTTTATAAAAATCGAGTTTTAATTTTGAATTAAGTTAATGTCAGTTTCGAATTTTAACTCTTTAATACAATCATTTTAGAATAATTTCCAACCAAAATCCTATTGAAACTTTATTATTCGGCCAACTTTTTATTTTTTTTTGCTTCTTTTTTTGCTTTTTTTGCATGTCTGCCATCACCACCTCCTTCGTCATGATATCCGGCAGCCGGATTCAA
The DNA here is from genome assembly GCA_017882285.1 of Paludibacter sp. GTDB lineage: Bacteria > Bacteroidota > Bacteroidia > Bacteroidales > Paludibacteraceae > Paludibacter. The sequence continues at coordinate 19,687 of JADGPS010000021.1, forward strand.
TCTGTCCATTTCAGCCTGTAGCGTTTTGCGTGCTTCAATGGCAGCGGGATTTTTGGTATCAGCGGTGACAAGAATTTCTTCGAAAGGAGCTTTGCTCATATCAAACAATTCACCCGATTGATTCAGTTTCCAACCGGCATTTCGCACCCAATAATTGTTGGCAAGTTGTACAAAAACCGAAGTGCGCGGATTCCCTTTTTCACCATGAATTTGGGCATTAAAGCTTTGACCATCCAGCATTTTATCTTTCGGAAGTGTTGTACCGGTAATTTCAGCAAAAGTGGGAAGAAAATCGGATGAACTAATCAAATCGTGCGAAACTTTTCCAACTGGTGTTACGCCCGGCCAATAAACAATTAACGGTTCAAGACTGCCACCTTCCTCCATTTTACCTTTTTGCCCGATAAGTCGGCGACCACCAATGGTAGCCCAATCTGCTTTTCCACCAGCAGTTCCGTTATCACTGAAAAAAACCAGAATGGTTTTGTCACTCAATCTTAATTTTTCAAGTTCTTTTCTTAATTTTCCAACCAATTTATCCATATAGTTGATGTTATCTTTATAAATGGTTTTGAGGTCAAAATTGTTAATTGGGTTGCTGTCGGGAGTTGGCAGAATTTTTTCGTGAACTTCCGACAAGGAATAATACACAAAAAACGGTTTGTTTTTGTTTTTAGCTAAAAACTCAACCAAATGTTTGTGCATTAAATCCGGCATGTATTCGTGGTCATTCAGGACTAATTTTTCACCATTTAACACATAGGTTTTGCCATTTGCCTGTGTGTTCCAGTAAATTCCACTTCCGGTAAATCGTAGGTAATCATCAAATCCAAACTCAGCAGGTCCGAGCGGTAATTGTCCCCATTTTCCAATTGATGCTGAAGCGTAACCGGCTTGTTTTAAATAAGTTGGAATAAATGTTTCAATATCCGGACTCATTTTTCCGGTGGCATCCTGATTGGTTGCTCCGGTGCGGAAAGCATATCTGCCCGACATAATTACTGCCCGCGATGGACCGCTCAACGGAGCTGCATAAGCATTTGTAAAACGAAGTCCTTGTGACGCAAGTTTGTCAATGTTTGGAGTTTTATAATTATCTGATCCATTGCAACTTATTTCTGGATAACCTAAATCGTCAGCCAAAATGAAAATGATGTTTGGTTTTTCCGAAGTTTTTTTCTCAGTTTGTGAAAAACATGACAATGAAACAATACTTGCCAAAGTCAGGTTTAAACATTTAAATATTTTTTGTATCATGATTTTATGTTGTTTGACTGATATTTAGTTATAAACAGTTATTCCTTTCACTTTCATATACCGTACCAATGCTTCGAGATAATAATAATCGGCATAATTAATCGGCACATCAATTTCTGATTTATTTGGCCAGTTACCGGTGGAATGTTTTAAAATAAATAATCCATTCTCACCTTTTGGAACCAAATATTCGTCTGAAGATAAATTTTTAAGTATAAGTTCGGCAGTATTAAAATATTCTTTTCCAATTTTGACATAACCACTTAATTCAATCAACGCTGATGCAACAATTGCAGCGGCTGAAGCATCACGCGGCTCATTCGGAATATTAGGAGCATTATAATCCCAATAAGGTATTTTATCTTTGGGTAAATTCGGATTATTTAAAATAAATGTCGCAATTTTTTTTGCTTGTTCGAGGTATTTTGGATTTTTCGTTTCGCGGTACATCATGGTAAATCCATAAAGTCCCCAAGCTTGACCTCGTGCCCACGATGAACTATCGGCATAACCTTGTGCTGTTTGTTTATGAAGTACTTGTCCTGTAATGCTATCATAATCAATGACATGAAAACTGCTGTTGTCTGAACGATAATGATTTTTCATAGTTTTGTCTGCATGCAAAATACAAATTTCTTTCAATGATTTATCACCGGTAATTTTAGAAACTTCACAAAGAAATTCGAGGTTCATCATGTTGTCGATAATTACCGGATATTGCCATTCTTTGCGATTATCCCACGATTTAATTAATCCAACTTTTGGATGAAAACGCGTCATCAATGAATTTGCTCCGGTAATTAAAACCGATTTATAGGTCTGATTTCCAGTGATTCTGTAACCGTTTCCATAACTGCAATTCAACATAAAGCCGACATCGTGTGTGTTTGTTCTATTCTGAACCGATTCCAACAATCCGGTATAATATTCAGCCTCGGTTTTAAAATGTTCATTCTTAGTAAGTTCAAACATATACCACAACGATCCGGGAAAAAAGCCGCAGGTCCAATCTTTTGGACTTGCAAAAATAACCTTTCCTTTATCGAAAGTTCTTGGATTTTTTTGAGTGGTTTTATAGGCTTCAGATGCAGCAAGAAGTTGTTCCTGAGACCGGTCAATAGCGGTTTTAAGCCATTTAATATCTTTATAATTTGTGGCAGAAATGAAAGTTGTTGCAAACAAAATTAAGGCAAGTACAATTGAAAATTTTAAATTTTTGGTCATTTTTTTATATTGATAAATTTGTAATTATATTATTGAAATTCAACTCATTTCAAGCATTTCTATTTAATTGGGCTTGTCAAACCTAACCAAAGAACAGGGTTTTTCAGGGGCATATTCCGTTTGCTCTCGTCGCTTGGAAAGTCGGCACTGCATTTTTCCCAAATCGAAATCCATTCGGGTTGTTGCTGAATAATGGCGGCAAAAAACATAAACGGCCGGCGTCCGGGTTGTTCTTCCCAATGTGAAATGTCTTTTTTGAACGGCCAGTTGTTTTTGTCAATCACATATGGTTTTATGTAATCTACGCCTTTTTGTATGCCACGTCCGTCAGCCAAGGTGAAATTCCAGCCATTAAATTCATTGTCAGTCAAAAGCCAGGTCAATGTAGCAAAACCATCCAAACAAAAAAGCGAATAAGAATAAGGTTTTGTACGCTCAATTTCGAGCGGCAAACTTCCATCCTGCGCCATTTGAGTTGGCAATAAAATTTCCACATAATGCTTCCTGCATTTTTCCAGAATGGTTTTATCGTCGACAAAACTGGCATAAGCCGCCACCTGCGCATGCCACCAGGTTCCATGATTATTTTTGGCATTCATTTCGTCAATGCCATATTGGTGCGTGTTCAGCCAGGTCATAAAAGCGGTAAACCACTGGTGAATGGTTTCACTATCATTTTTCGACAAAAATGGTGATTTTTCCAGAATCTGAACTGATTTTGTAACTTCTATAAATGGAATTCCATCAATAATTCCAATTCCACGACCGGTATTCACGCCTTTAATTGCCTGAGCATAAAGGAAATTTGGATTCATAATCGTTTCCGGATTCACAAACCATGCTTTCAAATGTTTCACGGCTGTTTCGGCATAAATGGTTTTTCCGGTCAATAAATAGGCTGAAGTCAACGTGCCCACAACCCAAGAAAACTGACTGATGGCCTGACGGTGAAAATCAAAATTAGCGGGATTATTCAGTCCATCTTTGCGAATATACGGACCGGTTGGATTTGCCGGATCGGGCCACCAATAAGTGGCTTCGGAATAATAATCGTGAATGCCACCGGCACTTCTGGGGCAAGTAAATGAAGTGACCGTAACCGGTTTTTCAAGTAAAAAACTATCGGCCAAACGAATAATTCGTTGTTTTTCAGTCTGAATTATGTTCTGTTTGATTGAATTAAGCGAAGTTTGTTTATTTTCTTTTTTCGAAAAAGCAGATGTAGAAAATCCAAAGGCAATAAGTAATGTAAGTGTCAGTATTTTAGTGCTTTTCATGATTTAAATTCGTTGAAAATTGCTGATTTGTTATTTTCTCAATCCGATGTTTGAGCCGTCAACTGCTTTACCTGTTAAAGGCGAATTGCCTGAAAGTGAATAAGTTTTTGGTTCAAAAAGCGGATTTTCAAAAGTTGGATTGGTCAATCTGGCACCTTTGATTAATTCAGGTTTTGGGCAATTATATAAGCAGCATCTTGACATTTTATCGTATAAACCCCAAAGTAAAACAGTAGATTTTGCCGTAGAATTTGAAAAAATGGAATTGTTGATTTTTACGAATATAATTCGTGACAATTTCAAAATCGATTCTTTTGCCATATTTCCAACCGAATCAAAAACGCAATGATTGATTAAAAGTGAACCACCAATGGTCGATTCGTCAAAACCGCCACGGTAATAATCGAGCGCATAATCCGATAAATTTGCAAAAACAGAATTACTAAAAATCACTGTTTCAGCATTGTACCGGCCATCTTCTTTTTCTTTATGAAGATTAATTCCGCTGTACGAATCGCGAATCACTGAATTTTTAATTACAATTGAATCCGCCATTGTGCAGTACAAACTATTAAAGACTGAACCACCGGCAACGCTAAAATCATAAATATCACAATTGTCGATGAACAACGAATAACCAAGCGCATGTTCGCCGGTTGCAAAAACATATTTCGGAGTTTTTGCCAGTTTATTATCGCCTTCGCCATCAATTTTCACACCTTTAAACCGGACGTAAACATCCGAAGTCAATTCAAATAAAGGATCTTCAACATTTTCTGATTTCATTTTAATCACCGGTTTAGTAGCTGATTTTGAAGAAGATGTGATGGTTAGGCTTTTAGTGAAAACAATTTTTTTAGTCAGAATATGTTCGCCTTCGCCCAACATCAAAATATCACCTGCTTCGGCTTTATTAACCGCTTCGAACAAATTATCAGTTCCGGCTTCTACTTTTATGGTTTTACCTTTTGCAAATTCTTTTTTAACAGGAGTTGTGTCGGGTTTGTACCATCTTGGACCGCAATTATTAGCACTCGCCATTTCAGTTTTAGCTTTTTCATCTTTATCCTGAAATGCACCAACAACAGGGTTTGTACGCGGTTGTCCCATAATGTCGGTTTTGATAAATGGAACTTTTTGAGCCGGTGTATTTGCATAAACCATTTCGATATCAGGCATCTGTGATTTCAAAATTTCACCCGAAATAACACCTTTGTCAGAAGTCAATCCTTTTTTACTAATCATTAAATTATTCCCGAACGTAATTCCATCTGTTTTATCGTAACTTTTAATTAAAGCCGTATCATTTGGGCAATAAACTATATTATTGATAATCTGCGTGTTTTGTGGAGTTACAATTCGGTTTCGTTCGGAAACACCGACGCAGAAATTCCATGGTAAAGTGCAATCGACAAACGTATTGTTGGCAAGAATTACATTTTTTACAGGTGCATAACCGCTCGCAGGTGAATTGGGAATACCGTTCATAATGGTTAATGGCGAACGGAATTCATCGCCACGAAGTTTGTAGAAAAAGTTATTGTAAATCTGGTGGCCTTCGTTGATAACGCGTACACCACCGGTAAATGGCAATCCATTGCCAATAAACCAGTTTCCGGAAACAGTGGCACGATTTCCATGGCGAAGAACCAAACTACCTTCCGATTCGAAAATAGTATTATTTATAAATTTGTTGTCACTTGATTTGTTTGATATAATTTCAACTTCTCCATTACAACGTTCAAAAAAATTTCCTTCAACAACTGTTTCGGAACTAAAAGTGCAAACTTCGCTGGTTCCAAGACGCATTGATTCACCGCCATTTGAACCCAAGCGTGGACGAGGACCGAAATAATTGCGGTGAATCCAATGTTTATTGTGAATGCTGTTCGAGTCATTCGGGCAAATAATCAAGGTGGTTCCTTCATTCGTTTTTCCTCCAAAATAGCAATATTCCACCGTGTTGTGCTGTCCCCATAAAGCCACCCAATTGTCAGAGGTTTCCCGGTAAGGCTGATTAAATTTGTCGATGACGCAATTCTTTACAACACAATTATATGCATAATCGGTGTTCGAAGTTTTGAAATCGATGACAGTTTTTCCGGGAGTATACCCTTTTGTAAAAATTAAACCCGAAACCTGCAGCCAATTCCCTGAAATTGACAAGGATGATTCTCCTTCGATAAATACTTTTCCGGCAGTTTCAGCCTTCAGAAATATAAACTTTCCTTTTTGTCCTTTTCCGGTGAATACAATCTGTGCATCTTTCCAAACTCCATTAGCCATAACGATACTGTCGCCGGGAAGAACAGTTTTTATTTTTTCGTTTAGTTGATTCATATTCAATACCTTATAGCCTTTAGCCACAAGCGTTGATGATGCAATTAATGCAAAGACGATTAGCAAATTCAATTTCATTTTCATTGTTTTTTTAGAGAATATTGGATAAAGAAGTAACTCTAATTGATGAAAAAAATCCACTGTTGAATAATCCTCCAACAGTGGAATTCCCACTAAATTTATTTAATGATTGCCGACTTAAACGTCGTTTTGGCAGCGGTCAATAAATCAATTGAGGTTTTAACCTGACGGTCAATAGTAGTTAAAGCGTCTCTGCTTGTTGTAGCAGTTGCAATTGCTGTGGTGAAAACAGTTTTTGCGTCTTGTCCAACATTTCCTACTGAAGTTCCTACCAATGTTGAACTATTCAAAGTAGTTGCTGCAACAATCGAATCGTTCAGTGGACGCCTGTCGGAAATATTAATTTTGCCCCAAAAAGCTTTACCAGGAGTGGCAAGATTCGTGTTAGCAACTATCAATTCGGCAATTGTAACACCCGGTTTAACAATTGCGGCAGAATCGGCTTTTAATGCAGTCAGATATGTAGCCTTGTAAGTTGCAAATGAAGTAGTTGACACAGGTGTAAAATTTCCTTTATCGTACCCAACTATGCAATTATCAACTTTTGTTCTTTCGGAAGCAACAAATTGGCTAAACTGAAGTATATACTGATCTACTGTTTTTGGAGTTACAATAACCGGATCTTCTACTGTACAAGAGCTCAATCCAACTCCAAAAAAGATAGTTAGTAAAAACATCAGGAATATTTTTTCAATATATTTCATAATTTCTATTTTTTAAAAATTAATAACTTGTATTTTGAGGAATTACTAAGTCGTTATTTGTGTCAATTTCCTGTTGAGGAATTGGTAACAAAAGACGATCTGTTGTAAAATTGCCTGATGTGGGAGGTAAAATAGGGCTGTATAATGAATATAATAATGTCCAGTCAGTAACAAATATACTTGTTTTCAGTATATTGATTGCTTTTTCCGGATCTCCATAAGCTTTTCCCATACGCAATAAATCGAACCAACGTTGATTCTCGAATGCAAGTTCCTTTCGACGTTCAGTATATACTGAATCTAACGCCTCTGTTTTTGAATCAAAGCTGATATATGGACTAACGCCCGCCCTCGATCTGATCAGATTTACTTCTTGTAAAGCTGCTGGAAAATTATTTTGTTGAGCAAGAACTTCTGCATAAAGCAATACTATATCAGCATAGCGAATTTCAATCCAATCATTTTCGCCTTGTAAAGCTTGTGTCATATTTGGATCAATGTATTTGGATATATACTGAATGTTTGCAGTAGTTGATTTCTTCCATATTCTGAAACTAGCATCTGATCGGGTATCTTTTGGATCTGCACTTAACAGACTCATAATATCGGGAGTTGGATTATTGTTTCCAATTGGTGTCCCGATTTTTAAGAACTGATTGGCAGAACCTTCCGGAGCAAATGTTCCCCAAAAGGGTGATCCAATACCTAAAGCTCCACCTTTATATCGAACAGCAAAAATGATTTCTTTATTCATCTCATTTGTTATATTGAAAACGTTCGCAAACGCGCTGGTCGAAGCTCCTTTATCGGTTAACAGTCCATGTTGTGGAGCAGCCAAAACTTCTTCCAATAAACCTTTCGCTAAGGTTAAATTAGCATCTCCTCCAATCATCATATATGTTTTTGCCAATAAACTTTTTGCAGCCCATTTGGTAATTCTACCTACATCATTAGTTGAATATGAAACAGGTAATTGATTTGCCGCTTTAATTAGATCAGGGATAATGATTTCGTTATAGATTTCTGAAACCGGAGAACGTGTAATCGTTTTCGCCTCAGTTGGTCCAATAACCTTAGTAACTTTGAACATATCACCCCAAAGATTTACCAATGTATAGTAATGAAAAGCTCTGATAAACAATAACTCACCTTCGTATTGTGCACGTTGCGTTTCTATAGAAACATACGTTTGACCGGAAGTTACAAAAGGCAATATGGCATTAACGTTGGAGATATTCTGAAAAAACTTATACCAGAAATCGCGAAGTCCTGTTTGACTTGGGGAAGTCCTGAAAAATTTCAAATCACAGATGTCGGCACGATCAGTTGTACCCGTTCCAAAACTTGATACACAGGTGTTATCACTTCTTATTTCGGTAAATCTCCATTCATCATCTTTGATATTTGACATACCGGCATAACAACCCATTATGCCTTGATTGATACGGGTTGGGGTTGTGTAGAAATCTACCTGAGTGAGTGCTGACTCCGGTTTGTTTGTAATTAAATCCTCACAAGCGGAGAAAGTAATCAAGCCAAACAATGCTATTATAATTCCAATTTTATTTTTCATTTTTCATTTTATGTTTTAACCGTTTATTTAAAACTATTAAATTCCGATTGTTGTAACTTATTTTTCTAATTTAACGACTAAAAGTTAATATCGACACCCAACGTAAATGTTCGGTTGAGCGGGAAAACACCCCGTTGGTAACCATCAACTAATGGATATGCATTTGAATAGGGTCCACTTGTTCTACGAGCTTCAGGATTAACTCCTTTATAACCTGGTGACATTAAGTAGATTAGATTTTGTGCTGAAAAATAAGCCCTGAATTGATTGATTTTTAAAGATTTTACAATTTCCTGAGGAATTTTATATCCGAAAGTAAAATCACGTAAAGCTGCATAAGAGCCATCCTGAATTGCGTAGTCAGTCAGCAAAAGATCACTACCCGATGTGGTATTAGAATAAACAGTTTTACTATCACCCGGGAACATTGGACTTACGTAACGATTGTTTGTGTAGGCGGTATTATAACGTAAATTCTCATTATAATTTAAATTTCCGTCGATAAGTTGAACTCCTTGTACGCCTTGTATCAGGAAACTAAGATCAAAATCATTGTATGTAAAGGTATTTGTAATCCCATAGGTGAAATCTGGAAATGGTTTCCCAATTACAACACGGTCACTTGGATCAATTTTATTATCGCCATTAGTATTTACTACCTTCAATCCTCCTAATATTGGAGCAAATTTGGTATAGTTAAATAGAACGCCATTTGCATCGGTAAGTGCTTTTGCGGCAGCTACTTCTTCAAGCGTTGTATAAACACCGGCTGATTTATATCCAAAAAATTGAATGGATGGTTGGCCTACAATTGCTCTGTAGACTTCACTTCTTTCACCAAAATTATCCTGATATTGTCTGTCACCGTAATTAAGAAGTGTGTTTTTATTCGTAGATAAATTACCGGTTGTTTTCCAGGTAAAACCTTTTGAATCAATATTTGTTGTAGTAAGTTCAATTTCAACTCCCTGATTGTTTACTTTACCTATATTATTCCAAAAAGTTTGATGTCCGGTGATATACATTGCAGGTTGAAGAAGTAACAGTTGAATGGTGTTTGAATTGTAATATTCAACGGTAATATTCACTTTGCTGTTAAACAATCCAAAGTCTAAACCATAGTTTGCTTCTTCAGTTTGTTCCCATGTAATATCAGGATTTCCTAAAAATGAATTGTTTGAAGCCATACCTGCAATAAGATTCCCATTACCAGAACCGGTATTGTAATTGGTCGTGTTAATAGTATTCATGTACGAATATTGAGGAATGTTATTATTCCCGGTCAATCCATAGCTGGCACGTATTTTAAGGTTTGATAGCCAATCAAACTTTTTCAGAAAACTTTCTTCGGATGCACGCCATCCGATTGAACCTGCCGGGAAAGTTCCCCATTTATGACCTTCCGCAAATTTTGAACTACCATCAGAACGTAAACTTCCTGATAATAAATATTTACCTTTATAAGCATAAGTCAGACGTCCAATAAATGATTCCATTGCCTCGGTATAATAAAACGAAGTGGTTCCGTTAATTGAAGGACTATCCATAATCAGAGCCGATGCAAGATTGAATGAAAGCATTTGTTCATCAGGAAAACCTGTTGCAACAATTTGATTGAATTTATTGCCAGTCTGTTGCAAAGTAAAACCTATAATTGCTCCAATTTCATGATCACCAATTTTCTTGTTATAATTCAATGTGTTTTCTGACAATAATTCGGTGTGTAAAGTGGTTTGGCGTGTCAATTGATTTGGCACACCGGCTTTATTTGCCGAAGTTTGTTCTTTTTTGTTATATTCTTTGTAGTCGGTATATGCTCCATTTGATGTTTTAAACTGGAGACCCGGCAATATATTAATTGCAATGTAGGCATTACTTTGCATCCTGTAATCATCTGTAATTACACTTGTCCGTTGACGAATAGAAGTTGGTGTTTGATTGCTGGAACTAAATGGATTTACTGCTGTTACTTCCCAAGTTTCTCCGTTTAATCCTATTCCACTCATATTTAAGCCTAAGAAATCTGAGGCCTGGGCATAATCTCCGGCAATTTTTCCTGTTAATGCTGCAGTAGCTGCATTATGTCGAACCGGCAACCACGATGGATAACGGGTATAATCAGTTAAATCATTTACAGGCTTTTCTTGTCTGCTATATGTTGGTGCAATATTGATTCCAATAGTAACATTTTTCGATAAATTAATGTCCATTTTTGCTCGCAGTGTATATTTATCGTAATTACTATTTCTCATTATCCCATCTTCGCTGCTATAATTCCCTGATAAAAAGTATTTTATGTTTTTATCCCCGCCTGCTGCACTTAACTGATAATTCTGAGACGAACCATTTTGACGTAATCCTTCATCTAACCAGTTTGTTGGTTGGTCAACGTAATATTTCTGAATTAAATAGGCTGCCTGTTCACCGGTAGTAATCAGATTAAATTTCATCGTTGCAGCCGTTCCATCTACTGCAGGATCTTTAATACGTAAAGCAGCTTCATTATATAATAGTTGAGTATATTGATCGGTATTCATCATATCAGGAAGTTTTAATGCGGTACGAATTCCGGAGAACATTTTGAAATTGTATTTTGGTTTAGTGGCATTTCCACTTTTTGTAGTTACCAATATTACACCACCTGCAGCACGTGATCCGTACATAGCTGCAGAAGCAGCATCTTTAAGTACTTCAATTGATTCAACATCCCCCATACTTACTGATGATAAACCATCAGGAATTGGAAACCCATCAACAACAATAAGTGGAGATATAGCTGCACTAATAGAACCCATACCACGAACACGAATTATGGGAGCTTCACCAGCTTCGGGATCAACATTTTGAATTTGAACGCCTGCCAACTTTCCTTGTAAAGCCTGACCAATACTGGAAACCGGGATTTCATCCAGTTTCTCTCCTTTAATAGAGGATACAGCTCCGGTCAAATGCGATTTCTTTTGTGTTCCATAAGCAACTACAACAACTTCATCAATGTTTTTAGTTTCTTCATCAAGTGATAAATTAATTTGCGTATTGGTTCCAACTGTTTTTTCAACACTTTTATAACCGATATACGAAAAAACTAATGCCGATGTAGCATTCGGCACTTGAATAGTATATTTACCATTCGAATCGGAAATTGTTCCGGTCTTTTCTCCCGAAACTTTAATATTTACACCGATTAAGGGATCTTTGTTGCTGTCAGTGATACTGCCGCTTACTTTTATCTGGGCAAATACCCCTACAGTGTTCATGCATAGAAGAATGAACAACCAGGAAAAATTCCTTAGGAACTGTTTACTGTTTCTGTTTTTTTTCATGTACGTATTGATTTTTTTGTGAATTGAAATTTATTTTGGTTGATTTTTCCGCTTTAATATCCCTTTGTTGCTAAATCTAATTATGTATTAGATAGTTTTGTTGTAAATCCAAATTATTTAATTTATTAAAATAATTCCCTGAAATAAAAATAACCAGCTGATTATCACATAATTTAAATATTAGAATTAAATAAATTGGTTTACCAATAATTTGGTCGACCAAAAATAGTACTAAGATTTAAATGCACAAAAGATTTTTTGCGTTATTTTTTCATTTCTGTTGTATAACATATTTTCGTGTTAAAAAACGTGCAACACAGAAACAAATTTATAAGGAAAGTAAGCTGTTCTAATAATAATAACTACCCTTTAGAGGTGACCAAATTTTAAGACTGAAGTTCTTCTCTCAATTTCTTGGGTAGTCCGGCAACAACTAACTGATAAGAATTATCTATCCATTCACAAATCAGTTTACGTGTCAAACGGTTGTCAATAAATACTGTATTCCAGTGCTTTTTATTGAAATGCCATGCGGGAACTACGGCAGAATATTCTTCACGTAAAGCGATGGCTTTTTCCGGATCGCACTTCAGGGCAATTTGCGTTTCAGGGTTGTCAAGCGGAATTAAAGCAAACATTTTTCCCTGAACTTTAAGTACCAGAGAAAACTCATCAAAAGGAAAACTTTCGGTTGTTCCTTTCAGGCTTAAGCAATAATCACGGAGTTCTTCAACGTTCATTTTTAAAGAAATCAGAGTTTAATGTAAATTTTCTTTTTATATAAAATGTGTCCGATAAACCAGTTGATAGTCACAAAACTTAATGCAAACACCAATGAACCTAAATAATCGCCAAAAACAGGTGACAGCCATTGTGTATAAACAAAACCTTTGAGTGAAAACCATTCTGCAAAATACGTAAACCCAATATTCCCTAAAAGTATGCTCAGAATTCCTGCAACCACATAAATAAACATTGGGTTTACACCAAATGATTCGAAAAAAATACTCCATTTTTTCTTGCCTTTTACATCAATTATCCATAAAAGTAAAGCAAGTAACAAAGATGCCAACCCGCATGTAGCTAATACAAAACTTGAACTCCAGATTTTTTTATTGATAGGAAAACCGTAATTGAGTAAAAATCCAATAAACATAATGATGGTTCCAAAGATAAAGAGTTTCTGAATTCTCTGGTTATTGTCTTTCGATTCGGAAATTAATTTACCTGCTAAAAACCCAAGCAAAACATGTGCAATACAAGGCAAAGTGCTAAGAAGTCCTTCAGGATCGAAAACAACCTTAGATCCATCTGGCAAATTATCGGTATACATATGTTTAACTCCCAAAACAGCATTATCGATAATAGAAACCAGACTACTATCATTTTCTGCATAACTTCCTGTTACAGCCATTAATATCCAGTAGAAAAGCAGAATGAAACCTATAAGCCAGGGAATACGTTTCGGTTTAACCGACAGAACAATGAACGAACCGAAGAAAGAAACTAAAGCCAAACGTTGCAAAACGCCAAGTATTCGAAGGTGTTCGAAGCTGTTAGCTGATTGCAAAATTTTGTCGACCAATGACATGTCTTCTGCCCGAAGTCCATTTAAACCCCGACAAAAAAGTGAAAACCAACCTATTGCCAATCCGATTAAAAATAATAAAACTGAACGCCGAAGTAATTTTGTGAATGTCTGTCCGGATAATTTGAAGTCAAACTTTTTATAGGATAGATACATGGAAACCCCCATGATAAACATGAAAAAAGGAAATACAAGGTCTGTTGGAGTTAAACCATTCCATTGGGCATGTTCTAAAGGTGTATAAATACTTCCCCAGCTTCCAGGATTGTTTACCATGATCATGCCGGCGATAGTGATGCCGCGTAATACATCGAGTGAAAGAAGTCGGGAAGGGTTTTTGATGGTATTTGTCATTTTTTCTTGAAATAAGGTAATTTAAATTGTAATTTTTCGGTGCAAATATACAAAAAAAAGCATCAACCGAAATATATTCGATTGATGCAATCTTTAAGTTCCCTTCGGTTGATTTAGGGGGCTTTTATTTCACTTCAACACCGTCTGTTACTTTAGTACTTGGGCGAATAAGCACCAGTTTTCCATCAGTATCTTCGGCCGAAAGAATCATACCTTCGCTCATAATGCCACGAAGTTTGCGCGGTTCGAAGTTGGCAATAAAGCAAACTTGTGTGCCTATCAATTCTTCGGGATTCGGGTAATGTTGTGCTATTCCTGAAAGAATCGTCTGCTCTTCGAGTCCGTCAGCAATCCGGAATTGCAACAATTTATCAGCTTTGGGTACACGTTCACAATTAAGAACGGTTCCAACGCGAATATCCATTTTCATAAAATCTTCAATTGACACATTTTCTTTTACCGGCGATGCTTTGTAGGCGGCTGCTTCGTTGGTTTTCTTTGTATTCAGCAATTTTTGAACTTGTACTTCCACGGCTTCGTCTTCTATTTTTTCAAACAACAATTCTGGAGTCCCGAGTTGTGCTCCGGTTTTCAATAAATCAATTTTACCCAAATCTTTCCAGTTAAATGAAATAATGCCAAGCATAATGCGTAGTTTCTTCGACGTAAACGGCAAGAATGGTTCAAAAGCTATGGCCAGATTTGCAGCAATTTGCAAACTCAAATGCATGATAGTTGCCACGCGATTCATATCGGTTTTAGCGACTTTCCATGGTTCAGTGTCAGCCAGGTATTTATTGCCGATACGAGCCAAATTCATAGCTTCTTTTTGCGCATCGCGGAAACGGAAGTTGTTGAGCAATTTTTCTACATCGGCTTTAATGTTCACAAATTCTTCGAGCGTTTGCTTGTCGTAATCGGTCAATTCGCCCAATGCCGGCACTTTACCGTCGTAGTATTTTTGAGTAAGCACCATTGCACGGTTAATGAAATTACCAAAAATAGCTACCAACTCGTTGTTATTGCGAGCCTGAAAATCTTTCCAGGTAAAATCATTGTCTTTGGTTTCTGGAGCGTTTGCTGTCAAAACGTAACGTAATACATCTTGTTTGCCTGGAAAATCAACAAGATATTCATGCAACCATACCGCCCAATTGCGCGAAGTGGAAATTTTGTCACCTTCAAGATTTAGAAATTCATTGGCAGGCACGTTGTCGGGCAAAATATACGATCCTTCGGCTTTCAATACCGATGGGAAAACGATGCAGTGAAACACGATATTGTCCTTGCCTATAAAATGCAACAAGCGCGTATCTTCATCTTTCCACCATTTTTCCCATTTCCCATATTTCTCAGGTTGATTATCGCACAGTTCTTTGGTGTTGGAGATATAACCAATCGGTGCATCGAACCACACATACAGCACTTTCCCTTCTGCTCCGGCAACAGGAACGGGAATTCCCCAGTCCAAATCACGACTCACGGCACGCGGTTGCAAACCCATGTCGAGCCAACTTTTGCATTGTCCGTACACGTTTGGTTTCCATTCTTTATGATCTTCCAAAATCCATTTGCGCAACCAGGCTTCATGTTGATCAAGCGGCAAATACCAGTGTTTGGTTTCGCGCATTACCGGTACATTCCCGCTAATGGCTGATTTAGGATTGATCAGGTCGGTTGGACTAAGCGATGTTCCACACGATTCGCATTGATCGCCATAGGCATTTTCGTTGCCACAATGGGGACATTTTCCGGTGATATAACGGTCGGCCAGGAATTGTTGGGCTGTTTCGTCGTAATATTGCTCGTTTGTTTTTTCAATAAAACCACCTTTACTTTCAATCGTTTTGAAAATATCCGAAGCCAGTTCGCGGTGCGTTTTGGAAGTTGTGCGAGAATAAATATCGAACGTTATTCCAAAATCTTCGAACGATTTTTTGATAATTCCGTGGTAACGATCCACGATATCCTGCGGCGTAACACCTTCTTTCTTAGCTTTGATGGTAATGGGTACACCATGTTCGTCGGAACCGCCGATAAATAGCACATCTTCGCCTTTCAAACGGAGGTAGCGCACATAAATATCGGCAGGAACATAAACTCCGGCCAGATGACCGATATGCACGGGTCCATTGGCATAAGGCAACGCCGAAGTAACGGTGGTACGTTTAAAATTTGTCATGTAGTTAATCTGTTGATTGGTTCATCAGTTGATTAGTTTATCGGTTAATTGGTTATTGCGACCAGATTAACCGATGAACCAGTTAACCAATTAACTTTATAACTAAACAGGAGTGCAAAGATACGGACAAAATCTCAAAATTTGCATATATTTGCCAATCAAAAACCAAATGCACTCCTATGCCCCGAGACAAAGCAATATTAAAAGAACAGGTTACCGAACTTTCCAAGAAAGAGTTGGTGGATATCGTGTTGAAGTTAGCCGCTAAACGTTATAATTACGAGTTTTTGCTGGTCAATTTTTTGGATAAAGATGGCGGTGAGCAAACTTTATTCGAAGAAGCCAAAGAAGATATTGATAAATTAATTCAAAAAGAATACAAAGGAAGAACGATTCAACATCGGCTGGTTAAGAAGCTAAATGCCTGTAGTAAAAGGATAACTGAATTTACCATTGAAACCAAAAGTAAAAAGCTGGAAGCTGATTTAGTGCTTTATGTGCTGGAATTGCAATTTGCCAATCCGGCAAAGGTTTTTGGTGCTCGCTTTTCGGGTTACGATTATAAAGTTGGTTTACTGCTCAAACGTCTTATTACGCTCGTTACCAAAAAACTTCATCCCGATTATCTGATAGATTATCAGGATAAAATCAATGAATATCTCACCAAATTGCACCATACTTCCAACCGCATCAATACCATCAAAGAGTTACCTCAAATTATTGAATGATATGGATGTTTGATAAGTCTGTGTTAAACAAGATATTAACACTACTCTTTCAGTTGTGTAATAAAAATATTGCTGATTAACCTAAAATAAATTAACCTGGGCAGTTAATATTTAATTGATATTATTTATCTTTGTACTTTTAAATTAAATTTATTCAAAAAAAAGTAATAACAATTTACAAGTAAATGTATGAAAAAATTAATTTTTGCCACACTCTTATTAAGTATTTCACTTGGTTTGTTTTCCCAGGCAGTAGAAAATCAAGGCATTGAAAAAAAAAGTAGTTTAACAATCGGATTTTTGCAAGGCGGTGGATCTCTGGTTGGTGCCGATTTCGAAACACTTTTATCGGATAAATTCAGTATGCAGATTGGTGCCGGATTTGTCGGATTTGGAGCGGGCATAAACTATCATTTCCAACCATCGATTAGCAGTTCATTTATTTCGTTGCAATATTGGCATCAGGGTTTTGGAACAAGTTACACACAAAGTTTAATAGGACCGAATTTTGTTTTTAGGGCAAAAAAATGGTTTACTGCACAAATTGGGTTGGGTTATGTTCTCGGTTATGGACCGGCATGGCCATCAACAGCTGCAAAATCGCCAGTAATTCTAATGTATTCAATCGGAGTTTATTTCCCATTATAATAAGTTTAATTCTTACAGATTAAAGCTTTAATATTCCCCGCACATTTCGCTTATTTTCGCCGATATTATTCAGCGTCATTTTGCGAAATTTGCGGGAATTTTATTTTTTCGTTTCGAATAATCAAGCAGTTTTTCGCCCTAACGGATTTATCTTTGTACTTTTGCAACTAGAAATTGAAATTTTCCTACCAATGCTGAAAAAGATTAAACCCTACATGATGCCTATTTCCATGGCTTTGGGTGCCATTTTTTATAAACCGTTCGGAGCTTTGTCGTTTCTGACGCCTTATCTGATTTTTATCATGTTATTTCTGACTTATTGTAACCTGAAGCTGAACGAAATTCGCTTGTCGTGGCTGCATTTTTGGTTGATTTTAATTCAGTTAGTTGGAAGCATGGCGGTTTTTTTGTTGTTAAATCCGATAAATACCGTTTTGGCACAAGGTGCTATGATTTGTGTGTTGGCTCCCACAGGAACAGCTGCACCGGTTGTTACAGGCATGTTGAAAGGAAATATTGCCGGAGTTACTGCTTATAGTTTGTTAATCAATATATGTGTGGCGGTATCAGCACCGGTTATTTTTTCATTTATCGGGAATAACCGGTCTTTACCTTTTTTTGAATCATTTTTAGCAATCGGACAACGTGTTTTTATTTTATTAATTCTTCCTTTTGCATTGGCATTACTTATGCGAAGATTCACACCCGCATTGACGACTAAAATCGGTTCCTATTCAGGATTTTCATTTTATGTATGGTCGTTTTCGCTGATTATTGTTACCGGACGCACAGTTGAATTTATTATGAAACAAAACAGAACCAGTTACGTGACCGAAATTATTATTGCCTTTGGGGCTATGATTATGTGTATCAGTCAGTTTTTGATTGGTCGAGGAATTGGAAAACAGTATGACGACACAGTCGCCGGCGGACAAGGACTGGGACAAAAAAATACTATTCTGGCCATCTGGATGGCACAAATGTATCTGAATCCGATTGCATCTATCGGGCCTGGTTCGTACGTGCTGTGGCAAAATATTATCAATTCGTATCAGGTTTGGAGGAAAAGGAAGAGTTTGTGATTGGTTAATTAGTTAATTGGTTGATTGGTTCATTTGTTGATTTCTCACTCTTTGTTCTTTATTCTTTGCTCTAAAAAATAACTTTATGAAACGAAAAAAGCAGATAATCCTTGTAATAGTTGTTTTGGCGATTAATTATTCGCTGGACCGGATTACCAAAATGCTGGCTGAAAATTACTTGCAAGGAAGGGAAACGTTATCATATTTTTATAATACAATTGTGTTGGAATATGCCGAAAACAGAGGCGCTTTTCTCAGCGTCGGTTCCAACTGGCCTGATGCATTAAAATATGTCGTACTTTTGATTATTCCAATTTTGGCATGCCTGTACGGACTATATTATTGTGCTTATAAACAGAAAGATAAGAAATTGATTATTGCCATGGTTTGCATTATTGGTGGCGGACTTGGTAATTTAATAGACAGATTATTTAATGATTTTCGGGTGGTCGATTTTATTAATTTTGGTATTGGTACTATGCGAACCGGCATTCTCAATGTGGCGGATATGTCGGTGACGTTTGGTGTGATTTTTCTCCTTTTTGATCAATTCAGAATTAACAGTATTAAACCGGAATAAATTGAAAGATGAAGGGATTTTCTACTTTGTCCGAACAAAACATCTCTCAAATCAGTTAGTTCATAGAATAATTACACTCAAAAAATCAATAATATGAATTTACTGGAACAATTAAAAACCTATACCAAAGTTGTTGCCGATACAGGCGATTTTAATTCCATATCAGTTTACCAACCGATTGATGCAACCACCAATCCATCACTTATTTACGCTGCGTCAATGGATCCAAAATACAGTTCGCTGATTGATGATGCAATTCAATATGCCAGAAAGATTTCAGGTGACAAAGCTGTTCAACTGAGCAAAGCAATGGACAAGCTGGCAGTGAATTTCGGGTTGAAAATTCTGGATATTGTTCCGGGTCGGGTTTCTACCGAAGTGGATGCACGTCTTTCGTTCGATACCGAAGCCTCCATTGCCAAAGCGCATGAATTAATTACACTTTATGAATCGAATGGCATATCGCGCGAACGGATTTTAATAAAAGTTGCTTCAACCTGGGAAGGAATTAATGCTGCGGAACAGCTTGAAAAAGAAGGGATTCACTGTAATCTGACTTTGCTTTTCTCCTTTGCACAAGCGGTACGATGTGCCGAAGTCGGTGTGACGCTGATTTCACCATTTGTTGGAAGAATACTGGATTGGTATAAAAAAGATCGTGGTGTTTCAGAAATTCCGGGTGCTGATGATCCAGGTGTTAAATCAGTTACCGAGATTTACCATTACTATAAAAAATTTGGTTACAATACGATTATTATGGGAGCGAGTTTTCGCAATATTGGTGAAATTATCGAATTGGTTGGTTGCGATGCCTTAACCATTTCTCCGTCATTGTTGAAAGAACTTGAAAATACAGAAGCGGTTTTAGAAAAGAAATTAGATGCAATTAAATCCAAATCGTTGGATATTAAACAAATTCACATCAACGAAAAATCTTTTCGTTGGATGATGAATGAGGATGCTATGGCTACCGAAAAACTCGCGGAAGGAATTCGTAATTTTACCAAGGATTTGATAAAACTGGAGAATAAGATTTTTTCGTTACTTTAAATTTCAAGCTTAAAACGGCTGAATATATTATTTATATTCAGCCGTTTATCACTGTTGTCTTACTAAGATTCGAACTTAGACAGGCAGATCCAGAAACTGCAGTGCTACCATTACACCATAAGACATTTTTTAGCTTTCGTGGGGTCAAAATTACAAAATTATTTTATTATGACAAACTGATTCTTAAAAAAAGGTAGGAAACCGTATTATAATATTTCTGTTGTTGAGGTTTGTTGATTCACTTGAATACCGATTAAAACCATTTATATCTCTGATATTCAATTTCAAATAGGAATGATTTGTGAACTCCTGTGATTGACATTTAAAAAGTCAGTAACTATTTGCATAACAGACTTTTATATTTATATAAAGGAACTATTAATTAAAAGAAGTAATTTCATAAAAACCCTTTTTCGGTTCCAAATCCTGATTGAATAGAAAAGGATAATCTTTCCTGTTAGTGACAGGATAATTATCCAGCCAAGTATAATTATCGGCTAACCCCCCAAAACGTGACAGATGTGATTTTGCCTTTGTTTTGAAGAAAGATATCGAAGATTTGTTTGTATTGCTCGGCTTGTTCGTTTTCAACATAGGTGGTAAAAGGCTGTTTGGTCATTGTCTGATTTATTAATCTTGGTCCATGACGATAAATAGATAAATCGAGTTCAGTAATTTGAATCTCCAGTCCCAAAAATGCAAATAAATCGATAGTTTTCTGAATTTCGGAAGGATTAAAATCTGGCATATTCCAGTGGCCTTGAATACCTATACCATTAAACGGAACTCCTTTTTTAAGCAATGCGCTAAGCATGTTGTATACTTTTTGTCTTTTCACAGGATTCACCATATCATAGTCGTTGTAGAAAAGTTTCACATCCGGATTAATCTTATGAGCTAATCTGAATGCTTTTTCAACAAAACCGGTACCACAGGTTTTATACCAGTCGGATTGGGTACAAAATGTTTCTGAATCTAAACCCGAAATTGCTTCATTCACCACATCCCAGCAATAAACATCCGGTTTGAAATGAGTTATCACTGCGGTCAGGTATTTCTCCAATCGCTTGTACATTATAGTGCTGTCTACTAAATTTCCCTTTTCGTTCCGAAAGAACTATTCAGGAGTTTGTTTATGCCAAACCAGACAATGATCGCGTAAGAACATTTTGTTTTCACGTGCAAAACGGACAATTTTATCGGCATTCCCCCAATTGTAAGAACCATCTTTATTTATTAAAGC
>JADGPS010000068.1 GCA_017882285.1 Paludibacter sp.
GTGCCTATAAAGGTAGTGATTTTCAATGACTTATACGAATAATATCGGGTTTATTTTCTTGATATTCAAACGATTAACAATAAGTTTAACGAAGTATTGAAATAGGACAACAGGACAATTTATAAATTTATAAATATTAATTATATGAAACCATTTGTGTCACTATTAGTTTTGTTTCTGAGTGTATTCGGATTGAGCGGAATTAGTCAGAATACTGAAAAAGATTCGTGGAAAGCAATCTACCGGATGACTGCACAACTGCAGGATCCACAATTCCCTGATAAGATTTATAATGTTATAGATTTTGGAGCTGTGGGTAATGGTAAAACAAAAAATACCACAGCCATCAATGCAGCCATTACCAAATGCAGTGCCGAGGGTGGTGGACGGGTGTTGATTACAAATGGTGACTTCCTCACCGGAGCCATTCACATGAAAAGCAATGTGGAATTGCATATTGATGCAAATGCCGTTTTACGTTTCAGCACAAATCCGAAAGATTATTTACCGTTGGTACGTACACGTTGGGAAGGCGATGATTGTTACAATTATTCCCCACTGATTTATGCAGATGGTCAAACAAATATTGCAGTAACAGGTAAAGGGACTTTGGATGGACAAGGAAGTACCGAAAATTGGTGGCCTTGGAAGGGTGGTGCAAGTAACGGATGGGTAAAAGGTACACCAAGTCAGTTGGATAAAAATTGCCGTCCGCTATTGAAAAAATACAATGATACACAGTTTCCGATCGAAAAACGACAGATGGGTGAAGGTTTCTATTTAAGACCCCAATTTATCAATTTTATTCATTGTAAAAATGTGAAGTTAGAAGATTTTACCATCAAAAATTCACCATTCTGGGTAATTCATCCATTGCTGTCGGAAAATATAATTGTTCGCAATGTTACAGTGAACAGCGGAGGTCCAAATAATGATGGATGCGATCCTGAATCATGCAAGAATGTTTTAATTGAAAACTGTACGTTCAATACCGGTGATGATTGTATCGCCTTAAAATCAGGTCGTGACTTCGATGGACGTCGTACAAATGCACCGATTGAAAATGTATTGGTTCGGAATTGCCACATGCGAAAAGGTCATGGCGGAGTTTCGATGGGAAGTGAGATTTCTGGTGGTTGTAAAAATATATTTGTTGAAAATTGCGAAATGAGCAGCCCGGAGCTGGACAGAGCCATATTGATCAAAACCAATAATAGCCGGGGTGGAACCACCGATGGTGTTTATGTTCGGAATGTAACAGTTGGTGAAGTGAAAGATGCCATTTTGTCAATTAATTGCAGTTATCATATCGACAGGGAAGGCGAAGGTAAGTTCCCACCCACAATAAAAAATGTGTATCTTTCAAACATGACCTCAAAAAAATCAGCTTTTGCCATTTGGCTTGATGGTATAAAAGGAATAACGTGCGTGGATAATATTAACGTTGAAAATTGTGTGTTTTCAGGGGTTGAACAAAAAAATCAGATTAAAAACATTGGTAAAGTCACCCTAAGAAATGTTCTAATAAACGGAAAAGTGGTAAATCTGGAGAATTAGCTAAGAATTAAAGATAGAAATAAATAGAGTTTTCAAATTTTGCCACAAAGACATGAAAACAGAAAAACAAAGATCGCTCAAACAGTTATTGTATTTGATTAGTTCACTTCTATTTTCAAACCTTTTATGGAGTCAAACTCAATCAACCAGTACTACAATATCCGATTCAAAGAAAGCATTTTTTAATGTGTTGGATTATGGAACACAACGCGATGGAACTGAAGACGCCTCAAAAGGAATAAATGCTACCATTAAATCAGCAAAAGCGGTCGGTGGTGGCATTGTTTACGTACCGGCCGGTAATTATACTTGCGGACCCATTGAATTGGTAAGTAATCTGGAATTGTATATTGAAGCCGGAGCGACATTAAATTTCCCTGCCCAAAACCTTCCTTTTACCAAAGGTAGAAACCAAAGTGTAGAATGCCTCACTGCCGTTCCGTTAATTGGCGGACACGATCTGAAAAACGTTATAATTAAGGGTGGAGGAACAATAACCACCAGTAATGCCGAATGGATGAAACTGAAACCGAGATACGGAGGTTCGGCTGCCGGAGTGAACTGGGCTAATCTTTTAAAATCACTGGAAACTAAAACACCTGCCACGGAAGAAGAATATCTGAAAGCAGCACCCGAATTGCGTCCGCCCTTTATTCAAGTCATGAATTGTAAAAATGTAACTATCGAGGGAATTCACATAATCGGTTCCCCCATGTGGCCGGTACATATTTTATATTCCGAAAATGTGGTGGTACATGGTATTTCCATAGATACCTATCCGGGCGTTCATACCGGTGGAATCTATTTGGATTCGAGCAGTTATGTCAGGATTTCCGATTGTTTTATTGAAACGGGCGACGATGGTATTGTTATTAAATCGGGCAAAGATGCAGACGGACTGCGGGTCAACCGACCGACTGAAAATGTGACTATTACCAATTGTACTGTCAGAAAAGCGCATGGAGCTGTTACCCTTGGAAGCGAAACAGCAGGAGGTTTACGAAATATTGTTGTAAGTAATATGATTTGTGAAGGAACGCAGGTTGGTATTCGTATCAAAAGTCGCCGTGGTCGGGGTGGATTTATTGAAGATGTACGTTTCGATAACTGGACCATGGAAAATGTAGGCGAAGCCATTGTGGTAACAAATTATTATGCCATGGAAGGTGAAGTTTATACCGGTGACACAACCGTTGTTTCAAACCGCACACCGATTTTCAGAAATATAGCCATGAGCAATATAACTATCAATCATGCCAAAACAGTTTTGAGCATTGACGGTTTACCCGAAATGCCAATTGAAGGATTCCGAATCACTGATCTGATTGCATCCGGCAAAACAGGAATGAAAGCGTCGAACACTATTGATTTGGAATTGCACAATGTTAGGATTAATACAGAGAAAGGACCAGCCTTTTTGGTTCGCAATTCAAAAGAACTGGAATTAGATAATGTATCAACCTCAAAACCGTTGGCAAATACTCCTGTAATTCGAATTGAATCGAGTCCAGGCGCTATTGTCCGGAATAGTAAAGCGTATCCGAACACTGACATTTTCCTTTCCACTGCTCCAAACCAATTAAAATATCTCATCCTGATTGGAAATGCAACAACCAATGCAAAGAAAGTTACAGAAGAAACCACTACTTTTGGAAAATAATTGAAATGTCCGATATTTAAAAATAAGGCAACATGAAAAGAATACCTTCAATCAGATTCAAGCTTCTTTTTCTGATATTACTAATACTTTCTGTATCAAAATTAAATGCTCAGTCCGAAACAATCTGGACAAAAGAAAAAGCAACTAACTGGTACAATCAGACTGACTGGCTTAATGGTTTGAAACTTCATCCGCCTAAATCAACCGACAAACTTGAATTTGCGAAACAATATCAGGCTAATAAAATCGGTTGGGACAAAGCATTTACTTTTTTGAGAGATCATAATCTGGATAGTCTGAAAACAGGTAAATACGTCATTGATGGAGAAAATGTGTTTGCCGATATTACCGATAATCCGTCTTCACCGTTGAAAGAGGCAAAATGGCATTCGCACCGGCAGTATTGCGATATTATCTATGTGATTAAAGGAAAAGAAAGAATTGGTATTGCACCGATTTCCAGAGCTCCCATCATCATTCCATTTAAAGATAAAGGCGATTCTCAATTTTATAATCAGGAGATGAAAGGGATTTATTATCTGTCAAACCCCGATACTTTTTTTATTTTGTTTCCTTCGGATGTTCACCGTCCTTTTATCAAGGTTGAGGATTGTAATTATGTGAAGCGGATCAGGATTAAAATCAAATCAAAATAAGTTCTGTCAAATCATTATCAAATCAGCATATCAACACATTAGCACATTAATATCATGGAATTCACACGACGCAAATTTTTGACCACGGCTGTTTTAGGTGGTGCCGGTGCTGTACTTTCAGTGTCAAGTCTGGCTTCTACTTTGAACTTATCGTCAAAAGTAAAAAAACTTCCGGGCATAAACCCAACTTACACAAAACTGGATAAAATTCTCGGTGAACCTGTTTTAAAAAGAGAATTATTTACGTCACCGGTTATTATTGAAACCCTTGAATTAATTCGTTACAAGGATAATTTTTTGTGTCGTGTCCGTTCAACGGGTGGTGTTGAAGGATTTTCATTCGGACAAAACGAACAAATGAAATCGCTGTATCCTATTTTTGTAACCCGTATGCAGGAATTCTTTATCGGTAAAGATGCCCGTGATCTGGAATCTTTACTGGATGAAGTTTGTGTTTACAAAAGCAACTATAAACTACAAGGAATCGCCATTTGGGTACCTTTGGCAACGATTGAATTTGCAATTCTTGATATGTTAGGTCGAATGGTCAATAAACCCATCGGTGCTTTGATTGGAACGGTTCAGACAAATAAAATATCTGTTTATCAGGCAAATAGTGAACGTTATATTTCTCCTGAATTAACTATAGAACATCTTCAACGGGAATTGGCAAAAACACATGCCAAAGCTATCAAATTTAAACTGGGTGGGCGCATGAACCATCCCGAAACACCGGTTGGCAGAAGTGAAAAACTCATTCCATTGGTTAGAAAAACTTTTGGTGATAAGATGTTTATTTGTGCCGATGCCAACGGCTCGTATGATGTAAAAGAGGCAATCAGAATCGGAAAAATAATGGAAGAATACAAGTATGATTTTTTCGAAGAACCAATTCCTTTCGATTGGTACGAGGAAACCAAACAAGTAGCCGATGCTGTTAATATCCCTATTGCAGGAGGTGAGCAAGAACCAAGCATGCACAATTTCCGTTGGTTATTGGCAAATGATGCTCTACAAATTGTACAGGCAGATATGTTCTATTTTGGAGGAATGATACGTTCGATGAAAGTAGCACGTATGGCAAATGCACGGGGCAAACTACATATTCCGCATGTTTCGGGCATTGGATATATTTATATGATGCATTTCATTTCCACTATACCCAATGCGGGTCCCTATCACGAATACAAATCATTTAATCTTGATTTCCCTTTTGAATGTAAAACTTCTTCACTTATTCCTGAAGATGGAGTTGTTACGGTGCCTACCGGTCCCGGACTTGGAATAGATATCGACCCTGATTATATTAGGAAGCATTTAGTTGTAAAAGCATGATTAATAATTACTAAAAAGTAGAAATGAACCAATTATGAAATATCCAAACAAACTAGGAATTATTTAGTTGCATATTTTTCGGTTATTTGTTTTTTAAAAGTTAACAAATTAACTCAATCAAGCAAAAACTTCTATCTTTTGAGTACAAAAAAATCTTTCACCAACTTACTGCATTTTTCTTCCAAAACGCCTGAAACAACTTCAGTTTTTGGATGAAGCACATTGGGAGCAAAGTGCATAAAACCACGTTTTTCGTCTGGAGCACCGTACACAATCCGGCTAATTTGCGACCAACCCAACGCTCCGGCACACATTGCACATGGTTCAATTGTAACATACAACGTACAATCATTCAGGTATTTTCCGCCTAAAAACTGAGCAGCAGCGGTGATAGCCTGCATTTCGGCATGAGCGGTTACGTCTGTCAACGTTTCGGTGAGGTTGTGCCCGCGTGCAATAATCCTTCCCTGGCAAACAATCACCGCTCCGATAGGCACTTCGTCGCGCTCACCGGCTCGCTGAGCTTCGGCAAGTGCTTGCTTCATGAAATATTCATCGGGATTTATTTCCTTCGAATCGCCTGGATTGTAATATGAAATGCCCATGAATGAGTCCAATTGTAAATGAATAAATTGTAAATGGATTAAACGTCTTCTTCCACCACCAGATTTTCAATAATAAAATTCTGGCGTTCGGATGTGTTTTTACCCATATAGAAGGATAATAAATCCTGAACGGCATCTTCTTTTTTCAATGTTACCTGATCGAGTCGCATGTCTTTTCCGATAAAATGCTTGAACTCGTCCGGCGAGATTTCTCCCAATCCTTTGAATCGTGTGATTTCGGGATTTGCACCTACCTTTACCATAGCTGCTAACCGCTCTTCTTCTGAATAGCAATATACCGTTTCCTTTTTGCTTCGAACCCGGAAAAGTGGTGTTTGCAAAATATGAACGTGTCCTTTTTTGATCAAATCAGGGAAAAATTGCAGGAAGAAAGTAATCAGTAGCAAACGTATATGCATTCCATCAACATCCGCATCGGTAGCCACAATCACTTTGTTGTAACGTAATCCTTCTATGCCGTCTTCGATATTCAATGCGGCTTGCAGTAAGTTGAATTCTTCGTTCTCGTATACCACTTTTTTTGTCAATCCATAGCTATTCAATGGTTTTCCTTTTAAACTGAAAACGGCTTGTGAATTCACATCACGACTTTTGGTTATCGATCCACTCGCTGAATCACCCTCGGTGATAAAAATGCATGAACTGTCTGTATCACCTTTCGAATCGTTGTAATGAATGCGGCAATCGCGGAGTTTTTTGTTGTGCAGGTTCACTTTTTTGGCACGTTCGCGAGCCAGTTTGGTAACACCGGCAATGGCTTTACGTTCTTTTTCAGAATCCTGAATTTTTTGGAGTAGAATATTGGCTGTTTCGCTGTTTCTGTGAAGGTAATTATCCAGTTCTTTTTTTAGAAAATCGGAAATGAATTTATTGACCGACACGCCATCCTTAACCATATCGCGCGAACCAAGTTTTGTCTTCGTCTGCGATTCGAAAATCGGTTCTTCCACGCTGATAGCCACTGCAGCAATAATTCCGTTACGAATGTCCGCCAATTCCATGTTTTTGGAATAAAACTCTTTGATGGTTCGAGCCACCGCTTCACGGAAAGCACTTTGATGAGTTCCACCTTGCGTGGTATGTTGACCGTTTACGAACGAATAATATTCCTCGCCATATTGGTCGCTGTGCGTGAAAGCGATTTCAATATCTTCGCCTTTCAGATGAATAATCGGATAGAGAGCTTGTGCGGTTATATTTTCGTTCAACAAATCATTCAAACCGTTTTTCGACAGGATTTTCTTTCCATTGAAATTGATGGTCAGACCGGTATTGAGGTAGGCGTAATTGCGCAACATGGTTTCGATATACTCGTCTTTGTAAACATAGTTTTCGAACATAGTATCGTCCGGTTCGAAATATATCAACGTTCCACGATCGGTATTATCGGCAAAAATATCGGAATCGCTTACAAGTTTTCCTCTTTCAAATTCGGCCTTCCGGCTTTGTCCATCGCGGAAACTATGCACCACAAATTTGGACGAAAGCCCGTTCACCGCTTTGGTACCCACTCCATTCAAACCAACTGATTTTTTAAACGCTTTGGAATCGTATTTACCACCGGTATTCATAATTGAAACAGCTTCAATCATCTTACCAAGCGGAATTCCGCGTCCATAGTCACGCACTTCCACCCGACCATTTTCCACCTTAACATCAATGGCTTTGCCGGCTCCCATTCGAAATTCATCGATGCAGTTATCGAGCACTTCTTTGAGCAACACATAAATTCCATCGTCAACATGCGATCCGTCGCCCAGTTTACCAATATACATTCCCGGACGACGACGAACATGTTCGAGACCTTCGAGGGTGATAATGTTGCTATCGCCATAGTCGACTAATTGCGACTCATTTATAAATTCTTCCATAAAAATTCAATTTCCAATTATATAATTTCCAATTACCAAATATTTTAAAACTTTGGAAAAGTTGTTTTTCCGAACTAATCAACCAATAACTTATCTTGCTATCCAACTTTCCGGATTTTGCACGTTTCTGCCATTATAAACCTGAAAGTACAATTCTGTTTTGTTATCGCTGTCATCATCCGTATAAATTTTACCAATGGCTTGTTTTGCACTCACATGGTCACCTTCACGAACATAAATTTGTGTAAGATTGGCATAAACAGTACGGTAATTTCCATGTTGAATAATCACACCATTATTACTCCCCGGAACAGAGAATCGTTGAGTAACAATACCTTCAAAAACCGCACGTGCTGAACTTCCGGCAGGAGTTTGAATATAAACTCCCTTATTGTTGGTGGTCACGTGTTTCAAAATTGGATGTTGTTGAATGCCAAAATGTCCGCTGATAAAGCCATTCGATGTTGGCCACGGTAAACGTCCCTGATTTCGTTCAAAATTGCCTGAAATAAGCGTCTCTTCTTTAGTCAGCACCGAAACAGAAGTTGTGCTGGTAGTCATTGTGGTTTTGGTAGTAGTTTTTGATTCTGTTTTCGAAGTCGTCTTTGTTGTGCTTTTTGTTGTTTTCGATTTATTTTCTTCTTCTTGACGTTTTTTCTGTATAGCAGCACGTTTAGCTTCGGCTTTACGAATTTCTTCAGCAATTATACTTGCAATTTTATTATTGAGATCATTAGCCTTTTTCTGTTGAATTTTCAAATCAGCACGCAATTTTTTTTCTTTTTTTTGGAGATCGGTCAGCAGCACTTTTACTTTTTGTTTATCTTTCGTTAAATTCTTGGTTTCGGTTTCTTTTTGCTTAACAACCTCAACCTTAGTAGTTTTATGTATATGAAGACTATCATTTTTATGCTGTATTTGAACTTTCACACCTTCAATTTCACGCACCTGTTCTTTCCTGTACTCTGAATATTCTTGCAAATAACGCAGTCGGCGATACGATTGATCGAACGATTCTGCCGAAAGTACAAACATGATTTTGGCAGATAAACTACGATTAATGTGTGACTCCTGAACGAGTTTCGCATAATTTGCCTTTAATTTTTTTAAATTAGTTTCGAGCTTGGTTTTTTCATGATCCAACTGCACAATTTGATCATCTAATTTTCCAATTTCGAAACTCATATTTTTAATCAACATTTTCCTTTCATTGATGTTTTTGCTGATAATTGTTAGTTTATTCAAAGAACTTCGTTGCGATTTTTTGGTTTGATTCAATAATATATTCGTTGTTTCCAGATTTTTGAGCGTTTGCTTGCGTTGAAGCTCTAATTCTTTAACTGTCTGAGCTTGAATTGGAAATGCAAAAAAAAGTGCTAAAAAAACAAATGCTAAAATTCGTGAGGTTGATTGAGAGTACCTCAATATATTGTGTTTATAAATCATTTCTAATCAGTATTTTTACTTTTTGAGTAGTTGTTCAATATCGCCGCGACTGAATCGTTCCGGATTCGTGGGCTGAAATTTTATATTGGTGTTGAATTCAACTTTCAGTATGGAAAAATCACATGTCGCTATGGTTTTCTGATTGCCGGCTTGCAGAAGAATTTTTTGCGGGAAATTCACTCCATTTATTTGCGTGTAATCCGAATACGTTGTTTGCAATTGATAGTTGCTGTTTTTAGCCTTTAATAAAGTCTGATTTATTAGGTTTAAAGTTGAAATTTTAGTACTTTGGAGCATGTTATTATTCTCAAAATTAATCTTATTTTGACCATCTGATAGCACAACCAATTTACAACTGTCTGTCAGAATTTCCTTTCTGCCAAAGCAGAAGAATTGAGCTGTAAGTAAGGATTGCAAACTGGAGAAATCGACATTTACGCCAAACCGGTTGCTAAAATACGAATAATCTGTCACATAATACCGACGGTTCATTTTGTCAAAAATTCGGATGCTGTCGGTTGTCATTTCTGCTCTGAACATTTCAATTCCCATAAACGGCTGAATAGAAAGGTACAAAACGGAATCCTTTTGTATTTTACAGGTAGCAGAAACATTCACTTTTCGTTCATTCAATTGCAATTCAATCGACATTTTACTCACATTGACTGTTTTGAATTGCGGTTGGGTTTTCTGAACCCGTTCAATCACCTGAACAACCGGATTCGTTACCGTTTGTTCCCTTTTGGAAATCAGGTGTGTAGTTTTACACGACACTAAAACTAAAACTGCAAAAATAAAACAAAATTTAGATTTCATAATTAGAAGTTTATTTAAACTTATTCACTGATAACTTATTCACTGATAACTGTTCACTGATCACTGTATTTATTATCTTTTCCATCCTTTATTTTCAATTTTCTTTTTCAACGCATCGGTTTTATTCCCGGCATCAAACGATTTTTGCCACATTTCCATTGCTTTTGCTTCATTTTCAACCCCCGACATCCACAGAATATCGCCATAATGTTCCAAAATTACACCCGGTTCTTCGTTTTTCTTCAGATTATCAACAGCACGTTCAATGTAAAATTTAGCCAACGAATAATTCGCTTCCTGATACAAAATCCAGGCATAAGTATCCAGATAGGTACTGTTTTTTGGCTCCAGCTCCACCGTTTTTGCACTCATTCGTTCTGCTTTTTTCAACTCTACCTTTTCTAACGAAAGATAGTACGCATAATTATTCATTACCATAATATTTTTCGGATTGGCTGTCAAAGAAAGCTCATAATTCACAAAAGCCGAATCTTTTTTCTCCATTTTAAAATAAACATCCGCAGTTTGTGCATAAAAATCACTTTTCAAATCAACTTGTTCTACAGCAATAAGGGGTAATCCGATTTTATACGAATCCAATGCTCCGTTATAATCAGCAAGTTGAAATTGAGCAATACCACGATAGAAATACCACGCCGGGAGTTTTGGTAAATTTTCAATGGCATGACCGGTTACTGTCAGAATTTGATTGAAATTTTTATCCCCGATATAGATTTGAATCAGCTGCATCCAGGTTTGCTGGTTCTTCGGATTGATATTTATCATGGTTTCCAGTTCGGATATTGCTTCGGCATTTCGTTTCTGATACTGGAGAAAAACAGCATAATATCCGTGAACCTGTTCTTCGAGCGGATAACGATCCACTAAAAGTTTAAACAAAGATTCGGTTTCGACAAATTTAGTTGAATCCTGCACCAGTTTTTGCACATATTGACCCAAAACAGCCACTTTTGTATCCACATCCAATTGTTCACTTTTTAGCGCGCTCACAATCGATTCCAATGCTTTTTCGGGTTGATTTGCAGACTTGTAATATTCTGATAGCGAAACATAAACAAAAGCATTTTGTGGGTCGTCTTTCAATACTTGCTGATAAATCTCGAAAGCTTTTTCGGGCATTTTTTGCTGCATAAAAATATCGCCTCTAACCACTTTATAGCGCGATTCGGTCGGATATTTATTGACCAGTTTATCAATTTCGGCATTCGCTTTATTCTCTTTTTTGAGCAAAATATATAAATTATATTTTTCAATTGACGTGGTTTGATCAACACCCTGAAGACTTTCAAGTTTTTCGAATGCTAGAATGGCTTTATCGTACTCCTTTGTTTCCTTATAAAAAGAAGCTAACATGGAATAAACCTGCTCTTTGTCAGGAAAATATTTCTGAAGTTCTTTTGTAATTTCAATGCTTCTTTTCCAGTTTTTTAAATCGGCATACATCGAAATTAACTGCACATTATACCACCAATTTCCAGGATCGAACTCTATTGCTTTTTCGAAACATTTTACGGCTTCATTAGTGAATCCAAGGGCGGCATATAATATTCCTGTTTCCGATTGAATTCCTGCATCCAACGAGTCAATTGAAAGGCACAAACGGAATGTTTCAAGTGCCTGATCAAATTTCTGATCGTTTTTCAACCGAATTCCTTCGAAAAAATAATAATCAAATTTCCTTTGTACCGAGTCAGCCAAAATGTTGATTTTCGGATTCTTTTCAACTATCTTTTTAGGTGTAGAGCACGAAACAGAAAGAATTATAATAGAAAGGAACAGATATATTTTATTTTGCATACACTTTTTTAATTTCTGATTATCAATCAGTTTCTCATTACTGTTAACTGATTAGTGTTTCCCGGTATGTCCGAATCCGCCCGCACCACGATTGGTTTCGCCAAGCTCAGTCACTTCAATCCACTCCGCTTGGGCATGAGAAGAAATGATCATTTGACAAATTCGCTCACCGTCGTTTATAACAAAATCTTCAGTAGAAAGATTAATTAAAATGATGCAAACTTCGCCCCGATAATCTGCGTCAATAGTTCCTGGAGAATTCAACACCGTAATTCCTTTTTTAATTGCCAGCCCGCTACGTGGACGAATTTGTGCTTCGTAACCTTCGGGGAGTTCAATAAATAATCCGGTTGGGATCAATTTTCGTTCCAATGATTTTATAACAATCGGTTCATCAATATTTGCACGTAAATCCATGCCTGCCGACAAAGCTGTGGAATATTCGGGAAGTGAATGTTTTGATTTGTTTACAATCTTGATATTCATGTTAATCTACCATTTTGCTTTCAACTTTCAGCTAAATTTGTGTATTGCCACAAAAATACGATTTTTATCGTTAATCCTGATTATGAACGGTGGAAAAATATGTTTTTTTCAAAATCAACATTCTTAAATACAAAATTGACTAAAACAATATCCACTATTTATTGTTCCAATGCCAGAAAAAAACTAATTTTACAACAAAATTAAATTCAATATAATGACTAAAGTAAATCAACCAATTACGATTAAATCAGTAACAATTAAAAACAGAATCGGCATGCCACCTATGTGCCAGTATTCAGCTGCCGATGGTTTTGCAAATGAATGGCATTATGTTCATTATGGCACTCGTGCAATAGGTGGAGTGGGATTAATTCTGATTGAGGCTACTGCTGTTGCCCCGGGTGGACGAATAACGCCATTTGATTTAGGGCTTTGGAAAGATGAACAAATTGAAGAATTAAGAAAAATAGCCGAATTTATTCATCAACATGGAGCCGTTGCAGGAATTCAAATAGCCCATGCCGGCAGAAAAGCTTCACACGATTCGCCAATTAACGGTGGAAAACAACTTTCATCGCAGGATGGTGGTTGGCTGACGGTTGCCCCTTCGTCAATTCCTTTTGAATCATCAGAACTTGCTCCTGAAGAATTGGATAAAAACGGAATTAATAAGGTTATTGAGCAATTCAAAGCCGCTGCATTTCGTGCTAAACAAGCCGGTTTCAGTGTGTTAGAAATTCACGCGGCACATGGTTATCTGATTCATCAGTTTTTATCGCCATTAAGCAACAAACGAACTGATGAATATGGTGGAAGCTTTGAAAACCGGATTCGGTTGCTGCTGGAAGTTGTTGAAGCCGTTCAGTCGGTTTGGCCGCACGTATTACCTTTGTTTGTGCGTTTATCGGCAACCGATTGGGCTGACGGTGGTTGGAATTTGGAAGAAACGGTGAAACTTTGCCGAATATTGAAAGAAACAGGCGTGGATTTAATTGATTGTTCGTCGGGCGGGAATATAGCGACTGCTAAAATTCCGCTTGCACCGGGTTACCAGATTCATTTCTCTGAAGCAATCAGAAAAACAGGGATTCTAACTTCTACTGTTGGGTTAATTACCACTAAAGAACAAATTTCGGATATACTTGAGAATGAAAGAGCTGATTTGGTTCTGCTGGGGCGGGAATTATTGCGAAATCCTTATTTTACATTGAAATTGGAAGATGCAAGTTGGCCTACTCAGTATTTGAGAGCGAAGTAAATAAAAACCGCCTGTCAGCAAAGATGACAAGCGGTTTTCAATTTTCAAAAAGAATTCTTATTTGTAAATTGCATTCAAGATGTTAGCCAGCTGAATTCCACCACGATAGAGCATTTCGTCCAATTTATCGGCAAAGAAATACACATAATGGTAATTGTTTGAATCGGAAGTATCATAGCTGTAAATCATATTCCGAACGGCATACGAAGCTTCAACCGACTGAAGAATATTGTGTTTTTTGAATTCCGCTTTCTGTGGTTCGAACTTGTCCTGTAAATACTGACTGTACTCGGAATACGACATCTTCTGGTTTTCAATCATCCCACCATCCCACACCGAATGAAGATTTGTTTTTCGACCAAACCAGTTGAAATCTACTTTATTTCCGCCTTTATCTTCTTTACGACCCATGTGCATGGGTTGATGCAAATCTCCTACAAAATGAACCAAGAACTTCAGAGCTTCAGCATCATTTTTATCTTTTTTCAGGCGGATAGTTAATGTGTCGAGTGCAAAAAACAAATGTTCGCCTTCCGCTTTTGGGTTATCGAGCAATTTTTTAATGTCGGCCGAAGTCATATTATCGTCCAAATCCTGAAAATGCCATTGGTAGCTGTAGGCATATTTAGCATCGCTGCGCACTTCGTCGGCCCAGGTTGCTTCATACACAATACCACGTTTTCCGAGGATTTTATCCACTTGTGCACGGGCTTTGTCAGTAAGGTTATCATAAGCAATATCGGCTATTATTCGGTGACCTACTGCATCGTAAGCTGACACTGAAATAGTGAACGCTAAAAGGCAAAGCGTAAAAAATTGTTTGTTGAGTTTCATTTTACAATTCATTTTTAGTTGTAATTATTTTATGACGCAAAGATAGAATATTTATTCAGAAAGTAAATAAGATAGCTATTTTCAAAAGATTTTTTTTATTTCCATTAAACCTTGCAGGTTAATTTATGTCCATGTATTAAACAGACAAGAAAAATATGTTTAATTCAAAATTCTACTTCTTATGAAAACAAGAAATTTATGGGCGATGTTGGTAGTTTCTGCCGGTATTGCATTTTTTGGAACATCGTGTACAAACGAAAACAATGTGGCAACCGATGCTTCATTGACTACAACAGCAACTGATGAAGCTCAGGCAGCTTCGTTGAGTGATGCAGTGATAAGCGAAGCGGATGTGTATGTTAACACACTTGCAGGCAATGGTTATACTGGTTCAATGGCCGTTAAGGGAACTTCGGACGTTACCGGACCGGTTATTACAGTTAACAAACCGGACTCGGTTAATTTCCCTAAAATCATTACCATTGATTTTGGCACAACCGGTTATGTTAACGACCGCAATGACACCCTTCAAGGCAAAATTATTGTTACCATCAGTAACAAATTATGGAAATACGGGGCTACAAAAACCATTAATCTTGTTAACTTTTACGTGAATGGCAATAACATTAAAGGCGTAAAAACAATTACAAACAATGGATTAAATGCAGCTAACAATCCAAGTATGACCGTGGTTGCTTCCGATACCATTATTCGTGTTGATAAATCAACCATTATCAGAAATTCTACCCGCACCCGCGAACGAATCAGCGATAACGGCACTCCGAAAATTTTCAGGGATGATAAATTCTCCATCACCGGTTCAATTAATGGCGTGAATGCAAAAGGAGTGGCTTATACTGTTGAAATTACCAGCCCGTTAATCGAATACAACAATTTTAAATTCTTCGTTCAGGGTACTGTTACAACAACCACTCAAACCAGAACTGCGGTTCTTGATTATGGCGATGGAACGCTTGATAACAAAGCAACCCTTACAATAAATGGTGTAACTAAAAATATTACATTAAGGAATTAATAAAAAGATAGGTTTTTGATTTAGTACAGAAATGGTCGTGGAGCAATCGCTTTACGGCCATTTTTTTAGTGTGTCCAAATTCTTTTTAATATCTTTGCAAAACTATAATCGGTTAACAATCAAATCTCCAAATGCTTTCAATATCCGATGAATATCATTTGTATCTGAAACTCGAAAAAAGCTTGTCGCTCAATACGATAGAAGCTTACGAAAGCGACTTGCAAAAATTAAAGGGATATTTGTCGGATGCACATATTGCACCTGAAAAGGCTTCTAACGAAATATTACGTGATTTTATTATCGAAATCAGCAGTCTGGGAATTCATCCGCGTTCACAGGCAAGGATTTTGTCGAGTATTAAATCGTTTTATCATTTTTTGATTTACCGGAATATTCTTGATAATGATCCGACCGAATTGCTGGAAAGTCCGAAAATAGGATTGCGTCTGCCGGAAGTACTGTCGGTTCAGGAAATCGACGATATTATTGATGCTATTGACCTTTCGAAACCACAGGGACAGCGCAATAAAGCCATTATTGAAGTGCTTTATGGTTCAGGTTTGCGGGTTTCGGAATTGATTGGATTGCAACTTTCAAAATTATATTTCGAAGAAGGGTATATGTTGGTGGAGGGGAAAGGCAGCAAACAAAGGTTAGTTCCCTTGTCGATGCAAGCATTGAAGCAAATTGCACTTTGGAAGATGGATCGCAACGCCCTGGATATCAAAAAAGGAAACGAAGATATTGTGTTTTTAAATTCTCGGGGAACGAAGTTAACTCGTGATATGATTTTCAAAATTGTGAAAAAATTAGCAACATTGGCCGGAATCCGAAAAAATGTAAGTCCGCACACATTTCGGCATTCGTTTGCCACCCATTTACTCGAAAATGGAGCCAACTTACGCGCAATCCAGCAATTGCTTGGACACGAATCTATCACAACCACAGAACTTTACACGCATATCGACGTACATTTTTTGCGTCAAACGCTGATGGATTGCCATCCGGTTTACAGGAAAAGGAAGGCGAAGGAACAGGCGGAGGCAAAGATAATAAAGAATTGAAAAATGAATTTGAAAAATAAAGAATTGATGCACACACAAAAATACGCGTTTAAGTTATTGCTGATAATTTTGTTATTTGCATCTTCTTTCACTTCGGCACAAGAAACCGTGGTAGTTGGTCAGGTGCTAAACAAAGCAGATAAGAGTCCAATTCCACATGTAAATATTTATTTCAAAAACTCCGAAAAAGTTGAACAAACCAATGAAGAAGGTTATTTTCTGATGCGCTATACCGGAAAAGAATCGACGCTTTACTTTTCTTCTATTGGTTATAAAAAGGAAGAAATTAAAGTAAAACCCGGACAAAGTATAGGAATACAAGTAGAAATGGGCGAAGAAAACACCTTGCTACAGGAAGCATTTGTATTTCCGGGAGCCAATCCGGCCATAGAACTGATGAGAAAAGTGCTGTTGATGCGAAAAGTGAACGATTTAAGTCGACAAACTGGTTTCAATGCACAAAGTACCGAACAAAACCTGATATTGCTAAGCAAAATTAATCAACGCTCATTAAGTAAACGAATTTTTGATCAACTGAAAAAAGGAAATATTGCTAATACGGATTCTTCATTAGTGTTGCCCTTGTATATGGCTGAAAATAAGTATCAA